>NZ_JBEXSI010000166.1:0-1029 GCF_040613515.1 Streptomyces sp. NPDC006261 | reverse complement strand
CCCGACCTGCGCGTCGAGTCGCACCAGCAGACCGTGCAGGAGTCCGCAGCGGCGCTCCACGCGCTGCTCACCGAGAGGGGCCTGGCGTGAGCACCGTCACCAGCGTGCCGGAAGGCACCGTCCATCCGTACGCGCTCAGCCACCTGGACTCCCTGGAGTCGGAGGCGGTCCACATCTTCCGGGAGGTGGCGGGGGAGTTCGAGCGGCCGGTGATCCTGTTCTCCGGCGGCAAGGACTCCATCGTGATGCTGCACCTGGCGCTGAAGGCGTTCGCGCCGGCGCCGGTGCCGTTCACGCTGCTGCACGTGGACACCGGGCACAACTTCCCCGAGGTCCTGGAGTACCGCGACCGTACGGTGAAGAAGCACGGGCTGCGGCTCCATGTCGCCTCCGTCCAGGAGTACATCGACGCCGGGAAGCTCCGCGAGCGCCCCGACGGCACCCGCAACCCGCTCCAGACGCTCCCGCTCACCGAAGCCATCCAGCAGCACCGCTTCGACGCGGTGTTCGGCGGCGGGCGGCGCGACGAGGAGAAGGCGCGCGCCAAGGAGCGGGTCTTCTCGCTGCGCGACGAGTTCTCGCAGTGGGACCCGCGCCGCCAGCGTCCCGAGCTGTGGCAGCTGTACAACGGGCGGCACGCCCCCGGCGAGCACGTCCGGGTCTTCCCGATCTCCAACTGGACCGAGCTGGACGTCTGGCAGTACATCGAGCGCGAGGGGATCGAGCTCCCGGAGATCTACTTCGCCCATGAGCGCGAGGTCTTCTCCCGCAGCGGCATGTGGCTGACGGCCGGCGGCTGGGGCGGTCCCAAGGAGCACGAGGTCACCGAGACCCGCCTGGTGCGCTACCGCACGGTCGGCGACATGTCCTGCACCGGTGCCGTCGACTCCGACGCCACCACCCTGAAGGCCGTGATCACCGAGATCGCCGCCTCCCGGCTCACCGAGCGGGGCGCGACCCGGGCCGACGACAAGATGTCCGAGGCCGCGATGGAAGACCGCAAGCGCGAGGGGTACTTCTAACCATGAC
>NZ_JBEXSI010000165.1:0-1104 GCF_040613515.1 Streptomyces sp. NPDC006261 | reverse complement strand
AGGAGAGCCGGCGTGAGCTTGAGGATCGTTGTCTGTGTGAAGTACGTGCCCGACGCGACCGGTGACCGGCATTTCGCCGATGACCTGACGGTGGACCGTGAGGATGTCGACGGTCTGCTGTCGGAGCTGGACGAGTACGCGGTCGAGCAGGCGTTGCAGATCGCGGACGCGGCGGACGATGCGGAGATCACCGTGGTGACGGTGGGTCCGGAGGATGCCAAGGACGCGTTGCGCAAGGCGCTGTCGATGGGTGCGGACAAGGCTGTTCACGTCGAGGACGACGATCTGCACGGTACCGATGTGATCGGTACGTCGCTGGTTCTGGCGAAGGCGGTCGAGAAGAGCGGCTATGACCTGGTGATCTGCGGGATGGCCTCCACCGACGGTGTGATGGGTGTCCTGCCGGCCCTGCTGGCCGAGCGCCTGGGTGTCCCGCAGGTGACGCTGCTCTCGGAGGTCGCGGTGGACGGTGGTGTGGTGTCGGGGCGCCGTGACGGTGACACCGCCTCCGAGCAGCTGGAGGCGTCGCTGCCGGCGGTGGTGTCGGTGACCGACCAGTCCGGTGAGGCGCGTTACCCCTCGTTCAAGGGGATCATGGCGGCGAAGAAGAAGCCGGTCGAGTCCCTCGACCTGGACGACCTGGGTCTGGACGCGGACGAGGTGGGTCTGGCGGGTGCGTGGAGCGCGGTCGACTCCGCGACCGAGCGTCCGGCGCGGACGGCGGGCACGATCGTGAAGGACGAGGGCGAGGGCGGCAAGCAGCTCGCCGAGTTCCTCGCGGGCCAGAAGTTCATCTGATCCCGCACCTCTTTCCCTGCTCTTCCTCTCTCTGTGTTCTTCTCGTCTGGAGTGCGTTGTCATGGCTGAAGTTCTTGTTCTGGTCGATCACGTGGACGGTGCGGTCCGTAAGCCCACCCTGGAGCTGCTGACGCTGGCGCGTCGGATCGGTGACCCGGTCGCCGTGGCTCTGGGTGCGGGTGCGGAGGCGACCGCGGGTGTGCTGGGTGAGCACGGTGCGGTGAAGGTCCTGACCGCGGATGCTCCGGAGTTCGCCGACTACCTGGTGGTTCCGAAGGTCGACGCGCTGCAGGCCGCGTTCGACGC
>NZ_JBEXSI010000164.1:0-1233 GCF_040613515.1 Streptomyces sp. NPDC006261 | reverse complement strand
CACCAGCATCCCGACACCCTCCGACCAGCCGACACCATCGGCCGACTCCGAGAACGCCTTGCACCGGCCATCGGCGGAGAGCCCGCGCTGACGGGAGAACTCCACGAACGTTCCGGGGGTCGACATGACCGTCACACCGCCGGCCAGCGCCAGCGAGCACTCACCGCTCCGCAGGGCCTGCGCGGCCAGATGCATCGCCACCAGCGACGACGAACACGCCGTGTCCACCGTCATGGCCGGGCCCTCCAGTCCCAGCGTGTACGACACCCGGCCTGAGGCCACGCTTCCCGCGCTGCCCTGCCCCTGGTGGCCTTCGAACTGCTTGCTGTTCAGAGTGGTGCCGTAGTCGTTGTACATCACACCGGCGAACACACCGGTCGCCGAACCCCTCAGCGACATCGGGTCGATCCCGGACCGCTCGATCGCCTCCCAGGAGGCTTCGAGCAGCAGCCGCTGCTGCGAGTCCGTCGCCATCGCCTCACGCGGCGACATCCCGAAGAACGCGGGGTCGAACGCGCCGGCATCGTGCAGGAACCCGCCGTGACGCGTGTAGGACGTGCCCGCGTGGCCCGGGTCGGAGTCGTAGAGGCCGTCGAGGTCCCAGCCGCGGTTCGTCGGGAAGCCGGACACGGCGTCGGCGCCCTCGGTGACCAGCCGCCACAGGTCCTCCGGCGATGCGACCCCGCCCGGATAGCGGCAGCTCATCCCCACGACCACGATCGGATCGTCGGCCACGGAGGGCAGCGACCTCACCGCGACCGCGCTCTCGATGCCGAACAGCTCGTCGTGGAGATGGCCGGCCAGCTCTGCGGCCGTCGGGTAGTCGAAGATGAGCGTGGCTGTCAGCCGGAGGCCCGTCACCGCGCTCAACTGGTTGCGCAGCTCGACCGCGGTGAGCGAGTCGAAGCCCAACTCCCGGAAGGGCGAGGCGGGGTCGACGGCCGTCACGCCGGCGTGGCCCAGTACGAGGGCGACCTGCCCGCGCACGAGGTCGAGGAGCTGCTCCTGCCGGGCGGCCTCGGTCAGCGCCGCCAGCCGGGCGAGCAGCCCGGTCGCGGTCACCGATCCGGCGACCGCGCTTCGCCGTGCACGGGTACGTATCAACGCCCTGAGCAGGTGCGGTACTTCGGCCTGGCCTCGGAGGGCGCCGAGGTCCAGGTTCACCGGCACCACCAGCGCTTCCCCTGTGGCAAGCGCCGCGTCATAGAGCGCGACACCCTGCTCGACACTCAG
>NZ_JBEXSI010000163.1:0-1280 GCF_040613515.1 Streptomyces sp. NPDC006261 | reverse complement strand
CTAAGGGCTGTCCCGCAAGTCGGGGCTTCTTCCCAGGGACTGGGCCTCAGTTGATATCCCCGGGCCTGTGACCGCGTGCTGTGGCAGCCTGCCGTCATGCCAGCAGAGCTGAGAGAACATGCAGGTCGTCACTACGCCATCCAGTTCCACTACGCCTTGCCCGACGACTCCTGGGCTGTGGAACTGAGCGAGGCTGTGCCTGCGCCAGCCGCGTGGGCTGAGACGCCCAACGCGGCGACCCATCTGCCCGGGTCGGCCTTCCTGGTGGCGCTCGTCCCCGACGAGGACCCTGATCTGGAGCCGACCGTCCGCATCTATAGCCCTGACGAGCACGTCATCCCGTACGAGATCACGCAGTGGTTCATGGAGCAGGTGGCTGACCAGGTGGAACGCTGCCGCATCGCGTTCGAGCAGGGTGAACCCGAAGCACTGGAATGATCATGCAGTGGCTGGTGTGATCACGGCGTCGGAGCCGTCCTGGATAGGTCCGTTTACCGGGCTGAGCCCGCGACAGTTCGGGAAGCTCGTGACAGCGCTGCGGCGGGAGGGCGCCGACCCGGTGCGCAAGGGTCGGCCGTGGAGTCTTCCGCTGGAGGACCGGGCCCTGTTGGTCGCGGCGTACTGGCGTACGAACCTGACGATGCGGCAGCTCGCCCCGTTGTTCGGGGTGTCAAAGTCGGCGGCGGACCGCATCATCGACCATCTCGGGCCGATGCTCGCGCTCCAGCCCCGCAAGCGGTTCGCCAAGGACACCGTGCTCATTGTGGACGGCACCCTGGTCCCCACCCGCGACCACACCGTGGCTGAGCAGTCCAAGAACTACAGATACTCCACGAACCACCAGGTCGTCATCGACGCCGACACCCGCTTGGTCGTCGTCGTGGGCCGGCCTCTCGCCGGAAACCGCAACGATTGCAAGGCATGGGAGGAATCCGGCGCCAAAGCCGCCGTCGGCACGACCATGACGATCGCCGACGGCGGCTATCCCGGCACCGGGCTCGTCATGCCCCACCGCCGACGCAAGGGCGAAGAGCTGCCCGACTGGAAACAGGAACACAACAAGTCCCACAAGCAGGTCCGCGCCCGCGTCGAGCACGTCTTCGCCCGTATGAAGACCTGGAAGATCCTCCGCGACTGCCGCCTCAAAGGCGACGGCGTCCACCATGCCATGCTCGGCATCGCACGCCTGCACAACCTCACCCTCGCCGGATAGTCCAACGACCGCACAGCAACCGACCCTGCCCGGGCGGCTCATAGATCATTTGCGGGACAGCCCTTAG
>NZ_JBEXSI010000162.1:0-1286 GCF_040613515.1 Streptomyces sp. NPDC006261 | reverse complement strand
TCGTGGAGTCGGCGGGCTTGGGCGCGTAGCGCCGTCGCTGTCTTCGCGGACAACACCAACGGCAACACCCCGCCCACCGAACCGAGTTCGACCGAACCCCCACCATCCAGCCCCGAAGCCCCCTCGCCATCCAGCGCAGGAGGCTCCTCCAGGATCACGTGCGCGTTGGTCCCCGAGATCCCGAACGACGAAACACCAGCCCGCCGCGGCCCACCACCCACCGGCACCCACGGCACCGCCCGCGTCAACAACCGCACCCCCTCCCACTCCACCCCACCCACCGGCTCCACCACATGCAACGACCGCGGCAACACCCCATGCCGCAACGCCTCCACCATCTTGATCACACCACCCACACCAGCAGCCGCCTGCGCATGCCCGATATTCGACTTCAACGACCCCAACCACAACGGCCGCCCCACCGGCCGCCCCCGACCGAACACCTCGACCAACGCACCCACCTCAATCGGATCCCCCAACACCGTCCCCGTCCCATGCCCCTCCACCACATCAACCTCCCCCGCCGACACCCCCGCATCAGCCAACGCCAAACGCACCACCCGCTGCTGCGCCACACCACTCGGCGCCGTCAACCCATTCGACGCCCCATCCGAATTCACCCCACTCCCCGCCACCACCGCCAACACCCGATGACCCAACCGCCGCGCCACCGACAACCGCTCCACCAACAACATCCCCACACCCTCCGACCACCCCGTCCCCGAAGCATCCGAAGAAAACGAACGACACCGCCCATCCCCCGACAACCCACCCTGCCGAGAAAACTCCACAAAAGCCCCCGGAGTCCCCATCACCGTCGCCCCACCCACCAACGCCACATCACACTCACCCGACCGCAACGAACCCACCGCCAGATGCAACGCCACCAACGACGACGAACACGCCGTATCCACCGTCAACGCAGGACCCTCCACCCCCAACACATAAGCCAACCGACCCGACAACATCCCCCCAGCAGAACCCGTCAACAAATAACCATCCGAACCACCACCCCCCTCCCACAAACGCGGACCGTACTCATAACCCATCCCCCCCACAAAAACCCCCACCCCACCACGACCCCGCAACGAACCAGGCGCCACCCCAGCCCGCTCCAAAACCTCCCACGACACCTCCAACAACAACCGCTGCGCCGGATCCATCCCCGCCGCCTCCCGCGGCGACACACCAAAGAACCCCGCATCGAACAACCCCACACCCTCAACAAAACCCCCCTCACGCACCCCACACACCTCACCCGACAACACCCCAGCACCCCACCCCCG
>NZ_JBEXSI010000161.1:0-1326 GCF_040613515.1 Streptomyces sp. NPDC006261 | reverse complement strand
GTGTACGACGTGCCCTTGTGGTCGGGGTCCGGGTCGTAGAGGCCGTCGAGGTCCCAGCCCCGGTTCGTCGGGAACCCGGACACGGCATCGGCGCCCTCGGTGACCAGCCGCCACAGGTCCTCCGGCGATGCGACCCCGCCCGGATACCGGCAGCTCATCCCCACGACCACGATCGGATCATCCGCGATCCCCCGGCCGGACAGCCCCGCCGCCACCGGCAGAACCTCCGGTGCGTCCGCACCCAGCAGCTCCTCCAGGAGATGGTCGACCAGCGTTTCTACCGTCGGGTAGTCGAAGACCATCGTGGCCGGCAGTCGCAGCCCGCTGGCCGTGTTGAGGCGGTTGCGCAGCTCGACCGCGGTGAGCGAGTCGAAGCCCAGGTCGCGGAAGGCGCGGCCCGGATTGACCGCGTTGCCGTCAGCGTGACCGAGTACGAGGGCGACCTGCCCGCGAACCAGGTCCACCAGCACCTCCTGACGCTCGACGACACTCAGCGCGGCCAGCCGCTCCACCAGCCCCGCAGCCGTCGCCGAACCCGCCGCCGCAGCCGCACGCCGCGACCGCACCCGGATCAACGAACGCAACAACGGCGGCACCTCACCCTGCGCACGCAGGACCGGAAGATCCAGCCGCACCGGCGCCACCACAGCACCACCCGACGCCAGAGCCGCATCGAACAACGCCACACCCAGACCCACCGACAACGCCGGCACACCCGCACGCGCCATCCGCTCCGCATCAGCCCCCGACAGGGTCCCCGTCATCCCGCCCGACTGATCCCACGGACCCCAGGCAAGCGACACACCCGGCAGCCCCTCCGCCCGACGACGCTCCATCAACGCGTCCAGGAACGCATTACCCGCCGCGTAATTGCCCTGCCCCGCACTCCCGAACATCGCGGCGATGGAAGAGAACACGACGAAGGCTGACAGGTTCTGGTCGCGTGTCAGTTCATGCAGGTGCCATGCGGCGTCGGCCTTGGGCCGCAGGACCCTGTCCAGCCGTTCCGGGGTGAGGGAGCCCACCACACCGTCGTCCAGCACACCCGCCGCGTGCACCACGGCCGACACCTCGTGCCGGGACAACAACCGCTCCAGAGCACCCCGGTCCGACACGTCACACGCCTCGACCGCGACCTCGGCGCCCAGCTCCGACAGCTCGCCGACCAGCGCCTCGGCACCCTCGGCACCAAGACCGCTACGGCTCACCAGCAACAGCCGCCGCACACCGTGCTCCACCACCAGATGCCGCGCCGTCACCGCACCCAGACCACCCGTACCACCAGTGATCAGCACACTGCCCACACCGGCCCACACGAGGCCCTCG
>NZ_JBEXSI010000160.1:0-1344 GCF_040613515.1 Streptomyces sp. NPDC006261 | reverse complement strand
GGGGCCTCCCCCTGAGTGGTGGACACGCTGATACTGGATCTGCTTGATCCGGAGGAAGCGAGAAGACCGCCGATGGCGATGAAGGACTATTCGGACGAGTTCAAGGCCGATGCTGTGGCCCTGTACGAGTCCACACCCGGGGCGACGTACAAGAGCATCGCCGCTGACCTGGGCATCAACCGGGCGACCCTGCGGGAGTGGGTGCTGCGGGACCGCGAACGCCGTGGCGTCACCGCCGCGCCTGCGCGGCCTGCCTCCCAGCCGGCAGCAGTCGCGTCCGCTGACCCGGACGAGCGGGTCCGGCGGCTGGAGGCGAGGGTGGCGGAACTCGAGGCAAGTGAGCGCAAGCTCGCCACCGAGCGGGACATCCTCCGCAAGGCGGCCAAGTATTTCGCCGGAGAGACGAACTGGTGACCAGCCGCTTCCAGTTCGTTGATGACCACCGGGCCACCTACGAGGTGAAGCGGCTCTGCCAGGTCTTGGGTGTGCACCGGTCGAGCTACTACAAGTGGCTCGCCGGCGCCGAGGCCCGGGCCGGCCGGACGCGGGAGGACCTGGTCCTGGCCGAACAGATCCGCCGGGTCCACGGCGAATCCGGCGGCGCCTACGGCTCCCCGCGGGTGACCGCCGAGCTCCGCGAGAAGGGACATGCGGTCAACGAAAAGCGGATCGCCAGGGTCATGCGGGCATTCGACATCATCGGGATCCGCCTGCGCAGACGCGTCCGCACCACCGTCCCCGACCCGGCATCCGGGACCGTCCCCGACCTGTTCGGCCGGGACTTCACCGCCACCGAGCCCGGGCGCAAACTCATGGGCGACATCACGTATCTCCCGCTCCAGGGCGGGAAGTTCCTCTATCTCGCGACCGTGCTGGACTGCTTTAGCCGCAAGGTCGTCGGCTGGTCCATCGCCGGCCACATGCGCACGGACCTGGTCTCCGACGCGCTCCGGATGGCCGCCTCGACCCGCGGCTCGCTGGACGGCGCGGTGTTCCACTCCGATCACGGAGCCCAGTACGGATCCCGCGCCTACGCCGGCCTCTGCGACCAGCTCAAGGTCACCCGGTCGATGGGCGCGGTCGGCACCAGCGCCGACAACGCCGCCTGCGAAAGCTTCCACGCCTCCCTCAAACGCGAGACCCTCCAGGGCGCCCACGACTACGGCGACGCCACCACTTGCCGGCGCACCGTCTTCGCCTGGCTGACCCGCTACAACACCCGCCGCCGACACTCCACCAACAGCTACCTCAGCCCCGACGAATACGAACGCCGACACCACGCCGCTAAACTCACGCTCGCCGCGTGATCAATAACCGCGTGCCCACCTTCATGGGGGAAGGCCC
>NZ_JBEXSI010000159.1:0-1440 GCF_040613515.1 Streptomyces sp. NPDC006261 | reverse complement strand
TGCCTCACCACCGTGCAGGCACTCGCCGCAGCCGTCCAGGGCATCGACGCCCTCAACGGCGGCGACGTCGGCGTCCGCTCCCTCCAGGAACACGCAGAACAGCTCATCGCGATCGCTCTTCGGGATCAGCTCGAACTGGCGGGCATCGAGGTGTCCAGTGCGACTGAGACGGCCAGCAGGGCGAGGGCCGTTCCCATCATGTAGCGCTGCACCTTGAGCCAGGACGGGCGGCGGGCGAGGAACACGGCGATGGATCCGGCGGCCAGGACGATGCTCAGGTTGATCGTGAGGGCCACCACGATCTGGACGGAGCCGAGCACGAATCCCTGGAACAGCACGTGTCCCGAATCCAGGTTGATGAACTGCGGGATGAGGGAGAGGTACATGATGGCGATCTTCGGGTTGAGCAGATTCGTCATCAGCCCCATCGTGAACAACTTGCGCGGCGAGTCGTGCGGCATCTCCTGGGGAGCGAAGACGGAGACGCCCCCGGGCTTCAGGGCGGTCCAGGCGAGGTAGGCGAGGTAGGCCGCGCCGGCCAGCTTCACCGCGATGTACAGCTCGGGCACCGCTATGAAGACCACCGACAGACCGAGGTTCGTGGCCAGCAGGTAGACCAGGAACCCCACCGCGACACCGCCGAGGGAGACCACTCCGGCGCGCCGGCCCTGGGTGATGCTCCGGGAGACGAGATAGATCATGTTCGGCCCGGGGGTGAGCACCATCCCCAGGGCGACCATCGCGACCCCCAGTACTCCGGTCAGCTCAACCATTCGCTGCGCGCCGCCTTCTGTTCGTGGGCTGTTCTTCGTTCGGTTCCGTTGCTGCTCCGTGCATTTCCGGTCTCGTGACGGCGTCGGGTCTCGGAGCAATTCGAGTGTAAGCTCAATTCTTTCCTCGGTTCAATACGCAATATTGAACTCGGTGCAATAATGTGCTTCGATGCCACTGAGTGCGTCGATGAGCGATGGCGGATGAGCGATGACTGATGAGTGCGGAAGGTGAGGTCCGTGAAGGACTACCGGAGCGTCGCCGACGCGGTGGCCGCGGAGATCAGAGCGGGTCGGCTCAGGACGGGTGAACGGCTCCCCACGCAAAGGGAATTCGCCCGGCAGTACGGCATCGCCAATTCCACGGCCACCCGCGTCTATCAGGAGCTCGCGCGTCGGGGCTTCACTGAGGGGCATGTGGGCCGCGGAACGTTCGTACGTGACGCTTCAGGCGCCCCGGCCGCCGCGCCCGCGCTGTCCGAACCCGCCGGCAGCCGGGTCGACTTGGAGCTGAACTACCCGGTGGTGCCCGAGCAGGCCGAGCTGCTCGCCGCCGGTCTGGGGAAGCTGCTGCGCCCGGGCCGACTGGAGCCGGTGCTGCGCCCGGTCGGAGCGGCCGGCACCCGCGCCGCCCGCGATGCCGCGGCGGACCTGCTCGCACGGGGTGGCT
>NZ_JBEXSI010000158.1:0-1477 GCF_040613515.1 Streptomyces sp. NPDC006261 | reverse complement strand
CCCGAATCCCCCACCACCCCACCCAACAACCGCACCAACCGCCCACCCAACAACTCAACGGTCCCCCGGTCATAGAGATCCGTCGCGTACTCGATCGACCCCGACAGACCTGCGGGCCTGCCCTCCCCGTCGAAGGTCTCCCCGACGTTGACTGTGAGGTCGAACTGCGATCCGGCGGCCCCCGGGTCGACGAACTGGGCTCGCAATCGCGGCAGTTCGAAAGTCAGATCGGTGTTGTGCTGAAGTGCCAGCATGATCTGGACCAGGGGGTGGTGTCCCGGTGAGCGCTGCGGGTTGAGTTTCTCCACGAGATACTCGAAGGGGATGTCCTGGTGGCCGTACGCAGCGAGGCTCGCCTCGCGGACCTGGGTCAGCAGGTCGGCGAACGTGGCGTCCGAAGACACCCCTGTCCGAATGACGAGCGTGTTGACGAAGAAGCCGATCAGGTCGTCCAGACTCTCATCGGTACGTCCGGCGATGGGTGAGCCCACGGCAACGTCCGATCCCGCTCCCAGCCTCGACAGCAACGCCGCCAGGCCCGCGTGCAGGACCATGAACAGCGTCGCGTCCGCCGAACGGGCCAGCTCCCGAAGCCCGGCGTGCGTCGAAGCGTCGACCGCGAAGCTCACCGTGTCGCTGCGGTAGGAAGGCGTCGCGGTGCGCGGCCGGTCGGTGGGAATGGAGACGATGTCAGGCAGGCCGTTCAGGTGATCGGTCCAGTAGGCGGCTTGGCGTCGCAGCAGGCTGTCCGGGTCGGTGTCCTCGCCGAGCAGTTCGTGCTGCCAGAGGCTGTAGTCGGCGTACTGCACCGGCAGCGGCAGCCACTCCGGGCCTTCACCGCGCAGCCGGGCCGTGTACGCAGAAGCCAGATCGGCGGCGACCGGCGTCATCGACCAGCCGTCACCTGCGATGTGGTGCATCACCAGTACGAGGACCGCTTCCCCGGGTCCCGAGGTCAACAGTCGGGCCAGCAAGGGGATCTCGCCGTTCAGCTCGAAGCCGTGCCGTACGCAGGCTTCGATCCGGGAGCCCCTCGTTTCCTCGGTCACCGTTTCGACGGCGAGGGTGAGGTGAGCCTCGGCGGGCGTGAGAATGCGCTGATACGGTTCCCCGTCGAGGTCGGGGAAGACCGTCCGCAGCGGCTCGTGCCGGGCGATCACGTCGTTGAGCGCCGCCTCCAGCGCCGGGATGTCGAGGTCACCGGTCAGCCGCAGCACCAGCGGAATGTTGTACGTGGCCGAGGCGCCCTCGAACTTGTACAGGAACCACAACCGTCGCTGCGCAAAAGACAACGGCAGTACCTCGCGGCGTTCACGCCGCTCCAGCACCGGACGGGACCCCGCACCTGACAGATGGCGCACCACACCGGCGACAGTCGGCTCGTCGAACAGCGTGCGCAACTGCAGGTCCACGCCCAGTACCGCACGTATCCGGTTGATCAGGCGGGTCGCGAGCAGGGAGTGTCCGCCCAGGTCGA
>NZ_JBEXSI010000157.1:0-1505 GCF_040613515.1 Streptomyces sp. NPDC006261 | reverse complement strand
GGCACCGCAGGCCAAGCCAACTACGCCGCCGGCAACACCTTCCTCGACGCCCTCGCCCACCACCGCACCACACACGGCCACCCCACCACCTCACTCGCCTGGGGACTCTGGGAGGAGAGCAGTGCCAGCACCAGCCACCTGGAGGACATCGACCTCCAGCGGATGGCGCGGTTCGGGCTGCTTCCGCTGACGTCGGGCGCGGGCATGGCCCTGTTCGACGCCTCCCACGCCTTCGCCGAGCCGCTGCTGGCCGCGACCGGCCTCGACCTGGCGGCTCTGCGCCGCAAGGGTGCCGAGCCGCTGCCGCTGATGCGTGGCCTGGTGCCGGCGGTCCGCCGCCGCCCGACGGCCGGTTCGGCCGCCGGGTCGTCGCTGGCCGAGCAGCTGGGCGCGGTCTCCGAGGCCGAGCGCCGCCGGGTGCTGGTCGATCTGGTGCGCTCCCAAGTGGCGGGGGTTCTGGGACACTCGGATCTTCGGGCCGTGGAAGCCGACCGCGTCTTCAAGGAGCTGGGCTTCGACTCGCTCACCGCGGTCGAACTCCGCAACCGGCTCGGCGAGTCCACCGGCCTGCGCCTGCCCACCACCCTCGTCTTCGACCACCCCACCCCGTCGGCCATCGCCGCCTACCTCTCCACGCTGATCGCTCCGGCCGAGCCACAGAGCGCCGCGACCGCCGGCCGGACGCCGGACGCCGCCGAGGACCCGGTCGTCATCGTCGGCATGGCGTGCCGTTATCCGGGCGGCGTCTCCTCGCCGGACGAGCTGTGGCGGCTGGTCGCCGACGAGGTCGACGCGATCTCGCCGTGGCCGACCGACCGGGGCTGGGACACCGAGGGCCTGTACGACCCGGAGCCCGGCACACCCGGCAGGTCGTACTCCCGCCACGGCGGATTCCTGTACGACGGGGACCACTTCGACCCCGCCTTCTTCGGGATGTCCCCGCGCGAGGCGCTCGCCACCGACCCGCAGCAGCGACTGCTGCTGGAGGCCGCCTGGGAGACGTTCGAGAACGCCGGGATCGACGCGTCATCGCTGCGCGGCAGCCGCACCGGTGTGTACGCCGGTGTGATGTACCACGACTACGCCTCCCGGATCCAGCAGGTCCCGGAGGACATGGAGGGTTATCTCTTCAGCGGTAACGCGGGCAGTGTCGCCTCCGGCCGGGTGTCGTACACCTTCGGTCTGGAGGGTCCGGCGGTCACGGTCGACACCGCGTGCTCCTCCTCGCTCGTCGCGATCCACCAGGCGGTGAACGCGCTGCGGGCGGGTGAGTGCGATCTGGCGCTCGCGGGCGGCGTGACGCTGATGTCGACGCCGCAGGGGTTCGTCGAGTTCTCGCAGCAGCGCGGCCTCTCGGCGGACGGGCGGTGCCGCTCGTTCTCCGCTACGGCGGACGGCACGGGCTGGTCCGAAGGGGTGGGCCTGTTGCTGGTCGAGCGCCTTTCGGACGCCGAGCGCAACGGCCACCACATCCTCGCGGTCATCCGTGGCAGCGCGGTCAACCA
>NZ_JBEXSI010000156.1:0-1508 GCF_040613515.1 Streptomyces sp. NPDC006261 | reverse complement strand
TTGTACGACGGCGACGCGGACGACACGAACGAATCCTTCCCCAGCACGACCAACTCCAAGATCATCCCAGGCCGGTCAGTCAACGTGACAACGCCGAGTACTCACCTCGGGCCCCGTGGTGATGGTCCTGCACCGGACGTACGACACGTATTCGCTGCGCATCCTCGGACACGCGGCGGCCTAGCAAGCCCAAGACCGGAAGCGAGAGGTCCTGCCGGCTGCGGCAGGACCTCTCTCCCCGCGCAGGCACGCGATCTGGAATCCGGGTGCTGGTGTCCCGGCCGAATCTCCCCTGTCGACAGAATGCAGAATCATGCGTACCGCACAACGCGTTCTCGTCCGCGTCGTCTTCGATCCGTACGTGCGGGCGTCAAAATCGGAGCGCTGCTTGGTAATGATGTGGCCAAGGCTCGCGAGGTGAGCCAGTCGTCGTCGTTCGGATGCTGCCTGCACGGCCTGGCGAAACAGGTTGACCAGCGTGGTGTCGCCCTTTAGCGCACGGCGTCGGCGTCACCACGCTCCTGTTTGTTGGCCGCGCCCCCAGCAACCCGGCGGCGCCCGCCTCAGTGCGGGCGACGCACTCCTCACAAAGTGCCGGGAAGGCGCAGGTTCTCGTACTTCGGGTTGGGTTCCCCGCGCACGGCGTCCGCGACCTCGCCCGGACACCCCTGCGGCGGGTAGCCTGGGACGTCGCGGACCTTGTAGTAGACGCACACTAGCCGGGGCTCCTTCGTACCGCCGCCGTAGGGCAGCATCCGGGTTTCGCCGCAGGCCGGGCAGTGCGCGTCCGCGTGGAGGAGCGTCCTGGGCTCCGTGAACACGTGAGGCAGGCGGTTCTCCGTCACGGCGGTCCGGGGCAGGGAAAGGCCATAGTGGTCGCCCAGGATCCGGTAGACGTGCCGTATCCCGGTGTCCTCGGATGCGTCGTCCTGGAAGATGCCGTGGGGGTAGCTGAGGAACCCGGCCTCTGCGACCAGACGCCGGCTCACCGGGTGCTCGACGTGGCCGGTGCCGTTCTCCCGTAGCGTCCACTCTGTCTCGCCGCCCACGGTCACCGTGACGTTCGGCGGGTCCATGGTGGTGTCGAGGATGTCCACGACCGTGTGGCGCGCCCTGAGGTCTCTTCCGGGGGCCAGGCGGTCGTCCCGGTGCCCGGCCTCGGGCGTTTCCAGGGCGAACGCCCAGCCGTCGGCCGCCTGGCCCACCATCGCCCAGTCCGGCAGCTTCGACGATCCCGGTCCGTGAAAGAACTCCAGGGCTCCCGGGGTGGTGGCCGGATCGACGAGCGTGCCCGGACGCGCGCCCAGATACACGGCGAGGGACTCGGGACTTATGCCCTTCACCATGGTGAGGGCGTAGCCATTCCGGCCCAGTTCGTCGTCCAGCCAAGCGATTCCATCGTTCATGGAGGGAACCCTAAGGGCTGTCCCGCAAATGATCTATGAGCCGCCCGGGCAGGGTCGGTTGCTGTGCGGTCGTTGGACTATCCGGCGAGGGTGAGGTTGTGC
>NZ_JBEXSI010000155.1:0-1519 GCF_040613515.1 Streptomyces sp. NPDC006261 | reverse complement strand
AGACCGTTGGACGCACCGTCCTGGTTGACCGCCGAACCCCGCACCACCGCCAGGATCTCGTGACCGTTGCGGATCGCGTCCGACTGCCGCTCCAGGAGCAGCATGCCGATGCCCTCGGACCACCCGACTCCGTCGGCCGACTCCGAGAAGGGCTTGGAACGGCCATCGGGGGCCAGGCCCCGCTGACGGGAGAACTCCACGAACGTGTCGGGGATCGACATGACGGTGACGCCGCCGGCCAGCGCCAGCGAGCACTCACCACCGCGCAGGGCCTGCGCGGCCAGATGCATGGCCACGAGCGACGACGAGCACGCCGTGTCCACGGTCACGGCGGGTCCTTCGAACCCGAAGGTGTACGAGACCCGGCCCGAGGCGACGCTCAGCGCGCTGCCCTGGCCCTGGAAGCCTTCGAACTCCCCGCCGGACAGAGCGGTGTTGTAGCCGCCGTACATCACGCCGGCGAAGACGCCCGTCTGGCTCTCACGCAGGGAGACGGGGTCGATCCCGGCCCGTTCGATGGCCTCCCACGACGTCTCCAGCAGCAGCCGCTGCTGTGCGTCCGTCGCCATCGCCTCACGGGGGGACATCCCGAAGAACGCGGGGTCGAACTCTCCGGCGTCGTGCAGGAACCCGCCGGAGCGCGTGTAGGAGGTGCCCATGTGCTCGGGGTCGGGGTTGTACAGCGCGTCGAGGTCCCAGCCGCGGTTCGTCGGGAAGCCGGAGACGACGTCGGCACCCTCGGTGACCAGCCGCCACAGATCTTCCGGCGCGCCGATGCCGCCGGGGAAGCGGCAGCTCATTCCGACGATCACGATGGGGTCGTCGAGGAGGGTGCCGGGGAGTTCCGGTGCGGTCGGCTCCCGGTCGAGGTCCGCGTCCGGGCCGACGAGTTCTTCGAGCAGATGACCGGCCAGCGTCTCCACGGTCGGGTAGTCGAAGATCATCGTGGCGGGCAGCCGGAGTCCGGTTGCCGTGTTCAGCCGGTTACGCAGCTCCACCGCTGTCAGGGAGTCGAAGCCGAGATCGCGGAACGCGCGAGCCGGGTCGACCCCGTCGCCGCTCGTGTGACCGAGCACCAGGGCGGCCTCGGCCCGTACGAGGGTGAGCAGCGCGGCACGACGTTCGGCACGCTCCAACCGGGCGAGGCGGTCGGCGAGCCCGCGGTCGGTACTCGCTCCCGCTCCCGTGGCCGACGTGCGCCGGGTCGCTGTGCGGACGAGTCCGCGCAGCAGCGGAGGGACGGTGCCGTGGGCACGCAGGGCCGCCAGGTCGAGGCGGACGGGCGCCACGGCGGCATGGCCGGTGGCCAGGGCCGCGTCGAAGAGGGTGAGGCCCTGGTCGACCGAGAGCAGGGGCATGCCCGCCTCGGCGGCTCGTCGCAGGTCGGCCTCGGTGAGTCCGCTGGTCATGCCGGCGCCCTGGTTCCAGGCGCCCCAGGCCAGGGAGAGTCCGGGCAGGCCGAGGGAGCGACGGTGTGCGGCGAGCGCGTCGAGGAAGGTGTTGCCCGCCGCGTAGTTCG
>NZ_JBEXSI010000154.1:0-1637 GCF_040613515.1 Streptomyces sp. NPDC006261 | reverse complement strand
GTCGAACAGCGTGCGCAACTGCAGGTCCACGCCCAGTACCGCACGTATCCGGTTGATCAGGCGGGTCGCGAGCAGGGAGTGTCCGCCCAGGTCGAAGAAGCTGTCCTCCATGCCCACCGCGGGCAGTCCGAGCACTTCCGCGAACAGACCGGACACGATCTCTTCCTGCGGGGTCCGCGCCGAGCGCGAGGTGCCCACCGAGTACTCGGGAGCCGGCAGGGCCGCCCGGTCCACCTTCCCGCTGACCGTCAGCGGCAGCGCCTCCAGCGCCACGAACGCCGCCGGCACCATGTACGACGGAAGCCGCTCCCCCAGACGGCGACGCAGCACCGACATCAACTCACCGGCCACCCGGGTCCGCACCGGGTCACTCGCCAGAGCCGACAGCGAACGCTCTCCGCTCGGCACGTACACACCCGTCAGCGCGCCCGAGCCCACACCACCGGGAACCAAGAGCACATCGAACGTGTCGAGCCGCCCGGTGGCGACGGTCACCAGCGCGTCCCAGCCTCGGGCCTGGGCCCAGACACACACCTCCTCCGGATCCACCCCCACCGTTTCCGCCAACAGACCCCGCACCCGCTCGATCGGCTCATCCGCGGCCACGGCCCGCGCGGCAGCGACCTCAGCCCCGAGCCGGGCATTGGGCACACCGACCACGCGCACCGGCAACCCCACGTCACCGCCCAGGGCATCCAGATCCGTGATGTCCCGGCCCCAGGTGAGGGCCGGTACTCCCGCCAGGGGCAACGGCCGGACGGGCGCCTTGTGCAGCACCACGTCGAAGCGGTGCCGGGTCAGCTCGTTGTGCGCCGCACCCCGCTTCCACCGCACATCCACCCCCACCACCTCAGACCGGGCAGCCGCCCACGCGGTGAAGAACCCAGGCTCCAGCAGAAGCTCCTTCTCGTTCACCACAGCCTGCTCCACCAGCGCACGCAACCGGGCCGTGTCCCCCACACCCTCCTGACGCGCCTGCACCGCCGTCTGGAACGCCCGCAACAAACCCCGATGCCGCACATCCCCAACAATCAGCCGGCCACCCTCGGCCAACAGACCAAACGCCCCGTCCAGCACCCGCTCCAAGTACTCCCACCCCGGGAAGTACTGCACCACCGAATTGACCACCACCGTGTCGAACCCACCCACCGGCAGACCCGACACATCATCGGCCCCCTGGCAACGCACCTCGACATGATCCCACCCCAGCCCCGCCACCTGACGACGCAACCGCTCCACCACCGACGACGAGAAGTCCGTCGCCCAGTACGACTCCACCCCCGCCGCCAAATACCCCATCAACAACCCCGAACCCACACCGATCTCCAACACCCGCCCAGGAGCAAACCCACGCACCCGCTCCACCACCGCATCACGCCACTCCCACATCTCACCCAACGCAATCGGCTCACCCGAATACGAGCTGTTCCACCCCTCGAACCCCTCACCCAACACCGCCACCGACCCGGCACCCCCATACACCGAGTCATAAATCTCCCGCCACTCATCCACCTGATCACTCACCGAACCGCCCGACTCCTCGGCGGACGGGACGACATACGCCACCAGGCGCAGGTCGTCAGCGTTGTGGCGACGGGCGATGACGAGGGCCTGCGACACCCCTGGTTCACCCTCCA
>NZ_JBEXSI010000153.1:0-1642 GCF_040613515.1 Streptomyces sp. NPDC006261 | reverse complement strand
TCAGACGGGTTTCCAAGAGCAGAAGTGGATGAGACGGGCGACGGGGGTCGTGCCTGGCCGGGCGGCATTCGGAACCTACGGGGTGAACCATGCTGAAACGGGGCACTCGCATAAGCCGCTTACCTGCTTTGAACTGCATAAACGCCCTCTCAGACGCCGGGGCTCCGGCGCTCGAGACGCCAGGCAGCAAGGACCGGGTTCGATCAGGCGGTGCGCGTAGCCCGGCTGCGCCGTTCCTGTGGCGTCCTGGTTCGACTGCGGCGAGCGTGGAGACGGCTTGTGGACCCCTGCGGGCCGTCTCGAGGTGAGGAGCAACGATGTCGGAACGCAATACCGTCCTGCGCAGTGTCCATGATCTGGGCCTAGCGGCCTGGTTCGGCGGGTCGTTGATGGGCGCTGTCGGTCTGAACGGCGCTGCCGGGAACGAAGGACCGGGGGAGGCCTCAAGGATCGCCAGCGTGGGCTGGGCGAAGTGGACACCGGTGAACGCAGTGGCCATCGGCGCGCACCTGATCGGCGGCACCGGGTTGCTGGCCGCCAACGCCGCCCGGGTGCAGAACCAGCAGGGAGTCGCCGCCTCGACACTGGCCAAAACAGTGCTGACCGGGGCGGCGCTGGCCGCAACCGCCTACAGCCGAGTGCTGGGCAAGAAAATCGAACTGTCCGCTTCCGGCGACCCGGAGGACCTGGAGAAGGCGGGCAGCCACCCCGTCGACCTGGACAAGGCCCACAGCCACCTGACGCTGATGCAGTGGGCCATCCCGGCCCTGACCGGTGCCGTCGTCGTACTCAACGCCCTGCACGGAGAGCAGCAGCGCCCCCTGCAGCAGAAGGTCGGCATGATGCAGAGGGCCGCCTCCCAGGTGCACGTGCCTCACCTCAGCCACCGCTGCTGACCCTGCCTTCGCCCCGCCGCGCTTGTGCACCTGACCCGTCGGCCGTTCCGTCGGCGGTACGGGCGGGGCCAAGACGGAACCAGGCAAGCCTTCGCCCTGTCGGCAGAGCGTGGAAGGCTTGGGCACATGGACAGAGATGAAGAGTTGCCGCACGGCCGGATCTACGGACAAGACCACCCCCGGTCCGGTCCGGTGCCCGGCCGCGACTACGCCGAACTGGTCGGCGGCCCGCTGGACGGCATCCTGCTCGACATCACCGGCTGAACAGCGGACGAACTTCAGACCGGTGCCGCCCTGATGACCGAGGTGGGCCAGTTCGGACCCGGCGGCCGCGCTGTGTACGGCCCGCGCTCCGGTGAGCGAAACCGCTGGGACTGGTCCGGCGACACACCCTGACGGTCGGCCTCTCGCTCCTCCTCCGGGCTCGGAGAACAGCCACCATGCGCCCTTCGCACTCTCATCCGCGGATGAAGCCCCAGTCCCCGAAGCTGGACCCTCAACTTCGGCCCTGCTGCCCCCGCCACCGCTTGAGTTCTAGTGTCCTGAGTCGTTAATCCGTGTGCCGTATGCGGCGAGGGTGTCGAGGATGTCGTCGGCAGTCTTCGTCCAGACGAACGGCTTGGGGTTCTTGTTCCATTCGTTGATCCAGCTGCGGATGTCCCGTTCGAGTTCGACGACGCTGCGGTGGGCCGAGCGGCGGAGTTTGCGGGAGGTCAGCTCGGCGAACCAGCGCTCGACGAGGTTGA
>NZ_JBEXSI010000152.1:0-1663 GCF_040613515.1 Streptomyces sp. NPDC006261 | reverse complement strand
ACCTGCCCGCCACAACCCGAAGGACCCTGGAGAACCCGACCACCGCGCCGGGATTCCGGCATGCCCGGACACTGCAATCGCGTCGGCCACCCGACAACTGCCCCTCAGCGACGCCTCACCGCCCCAACCGAAACGGCGAGGTTAGCTTGGCGTTTATGCAGCTCTGCTGCTTGCGATGGCTCCCGCGAGGTTCGGTTTGTGCTGTTTCCCGACGGGGTGCTCGCGCGCACGGTGCTTGTTCTTCGTCCCGATCGGCCTGCTGGGGCCCGCGGTGGTGGGTTTCGGTGCGCTGGCCGGCTGAGGCGTTTTCCTGTGGAGGCGGCGAAATCCTCGACGGACGCGCGCGGGTGTGAGGGCGCCCTTGGCGGGCGGGCCGTTCCCAGGGATTACGGAGGTCTTCTGCGAGGGGCCGGGCAAGGCGGAGTTGGGTGTGGGCTGCGATGACGAGCCACGTCCAGCGGTCGGCGGCGGCCGGCTCGCGGAGTTTGGGAGCGGTCCACCCCAACGTCTGCTTGAGCATCCTGAAGGTGTGCTCAAGGTCGAATCTGCGTAGGAATGCCTGCCAGAGCCGGTCCACATCCCCAGCAGTGGCGGCGGTGGCCGACCACCACAGCCAGACCGGCCTGGGGCTGCGGTCTCCGCGGAGGTGGTCGACCTGAAGACGGATGACGGTGCCTTCGATGACCGGCAGGTCTCCTTCGGGGTGTTCGGCCCAGGCCGAGCGCCGGACCAGTAGCGGGTGCAGGCGGTCCCAGGCAGTGGCGACGGCTTTTCCGTAGTGAGTGGTGGCGGTCACCGTGGTGACCGACGGGACCGGTTGAGTGGCCTCAACCTCGAACGCGAACTCCGCTCCGCGCTTGGGCTTGCGCCCACGTTTGCCCGCCGGCTGCGGCGGGGGCGGGAAGTACAGGACGCGGTCCGAACGCATCCGGCCCAGCAGTTCCACGGGCAGGTCCGCGAGCAGGAAAGCCAGACGGGTCACGTCATAGCCGGCATCGACGACGACCAGGACGGGCGGGTCACCGATCTGCCACTGGCCTGTCACATACAGCCGCTGAAAAACGTCCCGGACCTGGCCGGCGGTGACGGCGATCGCGTCGTCCCACGGACACAACCGGACCACGTCCAGCAGGGCAGTCCACGAGGTCCGCCCCGGTTCCAGAGCGGCCACGAAGGAATAGGGCCACCCGGGCTGGTATTCGCGTCCGGCCTCAGCCAGTTGCTCACGTCGACCGCCAGGACCAGCCGGCCCGACGCCGTGCGGGGAAGCGGCAGCCCTGCCAGCGTTCTGCGCAGCCGTGCCACATCCAGATCCCCGCTGTTCAGCCCGCCGTACAAGGCGCCATGCCCGCGCCGATGCTCGGGCTCCAAAGACAGCTCGACCAGCGTCCTCACCGGACCATCCGCGCACAGCAGGGCATCACTCAGCTCGAACAGCGCATCGCGCCGACCGGTCAGACAGGCATAGAGCTCCGTCCGGAAGCATGACAGTTCGGCAAGCGCATCCCGCGGGACGCCGTGTTGCAGCAGACTCAGTGGGCGTTAAGTCCGTTTCTGGTAGCGGCCTCGGGCCTTCCCCCATGAAGGTGGGCACGCGGTTATTGATCACGCGGCGAGCGTGAGTTTAGCGGCGTGGTGTCGGCGTTCGTATTCGTCGGGGCTG
>NZ_JBEXSI010000151.1:0-1732 GCF_040613515.1 Streptomyces sp. NPDC006261 | reverse complement strand
AGCGACGAAGACACCCCATCACTCCCACACCGACGCCGCCCCTACCCATGACCAGCGAAAACACAGTCGTCAGACTCGGAAAGACAACAGCGTCTAAGGTCGGTCAGGTGACTGCCGGGTCGGCCATGGGCCACGCACGAGTGAGGGTCCCGGCCTCGGCGTGAGCACGAGGCGGGCAAGAGGCCCGCCGACCTTCTCCGCGTCTTAGCTCCCAGCGCCATACGGCGCCCCATTCCAGCGGATCCCAAGACCGGAGACACACCACTGATGTCCTATGAGCAGCAGTACCCGCATGAGTCCGAGCTGTCGGCGGCCGGCGTCCAGCTGAACCACACTGCCATCTACGCAAGCGACCGGCACCTGTCTGCCGAGTTCCTCGCCGCGGTCCTGGGCTTGAAGGTCGGCGCCCCGTTTGGGCCGTTCCTGCCCGTCGACCTTGGCAACGGCGTGACGCTCGACTACTACGAGAAGAGGGACGAGCCGATCCAGTCGCAGCACTACGCCTTCCTCGTCCCTGACGAGGTGTTCGACGCCGTTATCACCCGCCTGGAGGTGGTCGGGGTCACCTACTACGCCGACCCCAGCCACACCGAACCCGGCCAGATCAACCGTCTATTCGGTGGTCGCGGCGCCTACTTCGACGACCCGGACGGTCACAACATGGAGGTCATGACTCGGCCTTACGTCCGCCCTTAGGGCGCGACGGGGCTGTGATCAAGGGGTGCCTCGGGTGAGGTCTTTGATCCAGATCATCGAGGCGCGCAGGTGTAGTCCGGTGAGGTAGCTGTCCGGGGTCTTGTCGTATCGGGTGGCGATGCCCCGCCAGGACTTGAGCTTGTTGATCAGGCGCTCGACCGTGTTCCTCTCCTTGTAAAGGTCGGCGTCGTGGCTGGCGGGCCGACCGCCCCTGGAGCCCCTCTTCTTCCGGTTGGCGGCCTGGTCCGACTTCTCCGGGATGACTGCCTTGATGTGGCGTTTGCGCAGGTGGGCGCGGCTGCCGCGGGACGAGTACGCCTTGTCCCCGGCGACTGCGTCCGGCCGGGTGCGGGGGCGGCCGACAGGGCCGCGGACGCGGATCCTTCCCAGCACTGGGATGAACGGCGGGCTGTCAGCGGCTTGTCCAGCGGTCAGGACGAACGCCAGCGGGCGGCACTTGCGGTCGGCGGCGAGGTGGATCTTGCTGGTCTGCCCGCCTCTGGAACGTCCGAGGAGGGCGGCCTTCAGTCGGAGCTTTTGCCGACGCCGGATGCGTCGTCGCTCGTCCCGCTCGGGATCAGCTTCGGCGTCCTGCCCGCTTTGTTCTTCGCGGCCTCCCCTCCCCCTTTGACCCGGCCTTCTCTTCCTCGGCGGCAGCCCTCCTCCAGCGCGGTGATGACGTCCTGGTCCCGGTGCATCCCGGCGGCGTCGTGGTGGGCCCGCGCGGTGGGCCCGCGCGGTGGTGGAGTCGATGCTGACCAGGGACAGGTCCACCTCGCCCCGCCTCGCAGCCTCCGCGATCAGCCCTTCCATCAGGGCCTCGAACACACTCGCGTCACGCCACTGCCGGAAGCAGTTGGGAACGGTCGACCAGGCACCGAACTCCTGCGGCATCTCCCGCCACTGCCCGCCTGTCTTGAACCGCCAGATCACACCCTCGAACTGAAGTTTCCCCGTGATCTCGGACACTCGTTCGTTATGCCGCGAGGGTGTGTTGATGTCGCTGCCTGGTCTCGGCCGGGGTGAGGTAGCCGAA
>NZ_JBEXSI010000150.1:0-1985 GCF_040613515.1 Streptomyces sp. NPDC006261 | reverse complement strand
ACGGCAGGCTGCCACAGCACGCGGTCACAGGCCCGGGGATATCAACTGAGGCCCAGTCCCTGGGAAGAAGCCCCGACTTGCGGGACAGCCCTTAGCCTGGTGTCTGCACGCCACAGCGGCCCGGCCATGGCGGCCGGGCCCCTGCTGTTTGTTCCGGTCAAGCGGTCACGAAGGACGCTTGGCCTCGAGCCAGTAGTTGTCCCCTTCGAGGACGCGGTTCTGCTTGCGCCAGCCTGGCATGTAGCTCATGGACTGGGTGTTCTGGTTGTTCGACATGCTGGATCGTCCACACGGCTCGGTCCAGGTCGGCACGTGGGAGCGCGGGTCGGGCTTGAGGCTCCACCGGCCGTCCGTACCGCGGATGGCGATCGTGTTCAGGCATTCCTCGCCCGAGGACACCTCCTTCAAATTCTGCCTACCCCAGTCCTTCTTTATCGCGGCGCTCTGCCAGCTGGCCGCGAAGGGGAACTCGTCGCAGCTGGGCACGTCACCGGTACCGAGTTCGGGCGACATCGTCGCCAGCTTGCTGCGCTCCCAAGCCTTCGGGCAGATCACGTCGCGGTTGTGGCTGACGATGCTCTTCGTGCTCGTGGGAGGATCGGGCACGAGGACGTCCTCGGTCAGGAAGGTCAGGGGGTTATTGCCCCGCAGCCCGTAGTGTCCGGGCAGCTTGTTCTGGATCAGCCAGGCGTGCGCGGCCGCCGCCGGAAACTTCTTCTCGTTCATGACATACGTCGGCCTGTACGAGCTGAAGACGCAGCCCGGAGTGGCCTTCACGTCTCGGTCGCACCGGACGTCCAGTTCCGACTTCTCAGCCGTCATCGGGTTGCTGGTGTCACCGCCCGCGGTTCCCTTGACCGTCAGGTACGGGCTGATGCGGCCTTCGGAAGCGGTGGTGTTGTTCCACTTGATCTTCTGAGTGACCGTGGCCGTGTGGAGGTCGCCCGCGACGAAGGTCTTTGAGCCGCTCCACACCGGAGTCTGCTTCTCGCAGTAGCCACGGCAGCCGAAGTCGATGTCCAGGGTCAGCGAGGGAATGGAGATCGACGTCAGCTTGACCGACACGGTCTGGGTGAAGGTGTCACTGTCCGGGTCGAGCTGGAACTCGTGCCGGAGGTCGAAGCTCGCCTTCGGCTTGCCGGTCGTGGTCCCCGTGAACTGCAGGTCGTCCCCGAGACACGCGTCGGTCCGGGTGTAGTCCAAGGACCTTGTACCGATGGAGCAGCTCAGAGCCGATGTGGTGGACACCGAACCGACTGATTCTTTGGCGAACTTGAGGTCCGTCGCCGGCGCGGACGACAGGCGCATCCCCTCCTGCCCGGTCGCGGAGCGCGCGGCGCCGGAGAGACCGGAGACGGTAGGAAGCACACTGAAGTAGTCGCCCGAAATGCTCTGGGGCGGCTCCACCGGTGCCGGGTCCGGAGCGGTGATGTCCGGGTCGCCGAAGGTCAGGTCCGAGGGAATACCGGAGTAGTCGCCGGGTACGAACGCGATGGCGTCGAAGGCGATGTCCGCGGACCCGTCACCGCCGTTGAAGTTGTGCAGGCTGACCTCGGGGGTCATGCTGTTGAAGAAGTACGCGCCGAGATCCACCCACTTGTTGGACTGGTTGGAGCTCTGGTCGATTGCCTTCACCGTCTCACCGGCGGAGTGCTTGATGCGGTACTCGGCCTTGGAGGTCTGCGCCCCGTGGTCGGGGATGAAGGCATAGACCTTGGCCTGCCCGCTGTAGTCGGTGATCTCCTTGCCCAGCTTCCAGGTACCGGTCACCTTCATCCGGTCACCCGGCGGCGGGTAGGACTCGGCGCTGCGGGTGTGGGTGAACCAGAAGTGGTTGCCGTAGCCCGCGCCGATCTGGTGGGTGTCGATCTTTCCGGGGTATGTGGTGATTGAAGCTTCCCCTTGATTGTGGACACCTGGAGACTGGGACCCGAGGTTCCAGAGGAAGTAGCACCAGGTGGGAAGCAAGTACACGAAGCGGTACA
>NZ_JBEXSI010000149.1:0-2020 GCF_040613515.1 Streptomyces sp. NPDC006261 | reverse complement strand
CCGAGGCGGGTGCCGGTGCCGTGGGCCTCCACGGCGTCGACGTCGCCCGGAGCCAGGCCCGCGTTGGCGAGGGCCTGGCGGATGACGCGCTCCTGTGACGGGCCGTGCGGCGCGGTGAGACCGTTGGACGCGCCGTCCTGGTTCACGGCCGTGCCACGGATGACCGCGAGGACGCGGTGGCCGTTCCGCCGGGCGTCGGACAGCCGCTCCACGAGGAGCACACCGACCCCTTCCGACCAGGCCGTCCCGTCCGCCGCCGCCGAGAACGGCTTGCACCGGCCGTCGGGAGCCAGCCCGCGCAGCCGGGAGAACTCCACGAACCCCTGCGGCGTCGACATGACAGCCGCACCGCCGGCCAGCGCCAGATCGCACTCGCCGCTGCGCAGCGCGTTGACCGCCAGGTGGATCGCGACGAGCGAGGAGGAGCACGCCGTGTCGACGGCGACCGCCGGACCCTCCAGACCGAAGGTGTACGCGATCCGGCCGGAGGCGATGCTGCCGGCGCTGCCGCTGAACAGATAGCCCTCGAAGCCGTCGCCGGGCAGATGCGGACGGGAACCGTAGTCCGAGTACATCAGCCCGGTGAAGACACCCGTCCGGCTGCCGCGCAGCTGGTCCGGGTCGATGCCCGAGCGCTCCAGGACTTCCCAGGACGTCTCCAGCAGGAGACGCTGCTGCGGGTCGGCGGCGAGCGCCTCACGCGGCGAGAGCCCGAAGAACTCCGGATCGAACCCGTCGGCCCCGTGCACGAATCCGCCGTGGCGGACGTACGACGTACCGACCTGTTCCGGGTCCGCGTCGAACAGGTTCTCCAGGTCCCAGCCACGGTTCTCCGGGAACGTGGAGATCGCGTCGACCTCGTCGTCGACCAGCCGCCACAGATCCTCCGGCGAGGAGACGCCGCCCGGGTAGCGGCAGGCCATGCCCACGATGGCGATCGGCTCCTGGGCCTTCTCCTCCACGTCGCGCAGCTTCCTGCGCGCGTCCCGGGCGTCGGCGATCGCCCGCTTGAGGTAGTCGCGGAGTTCCTTCTCGTCAGCCACGTGCGGTCAGCTCCCCAGTGTGTTGCGTGGAATGGCGTGCGGTGATGCCGGAGTGCCCCGGCTGTGGTGCCCGGTCAGTCGATGTTGTCGATGAGGGCGAACAGGTCCTCGTCCGAGGCGGATTCGAGATCGTCATGGCTGAGCTCCTCCCGGCCGTTGCGGTCCGTGGCATCGACGAGCAGCAGCAGCTGCCGCAGCCGGTCACCGATCCGGTCCTGCGCGGACTCGGCGGAGCGCCCGTCGGGCGCCGCCGAGCGGATCAGCTCCTCGATCCGGTCGAGTCCGGCGAGCACGTCGCCGGACGGTCCGGCGTCCTCCACCACGAGCTGACCGCGCAGATGGGCCGCGAGCGCCGACGGGGTGGGGTGGTCGAAGACGAGGGTGGTGGGCAGGCGCAGGCCGGTGGACTCGCCGAGCCGGTTGCGGAGTTCGACCGCGGTGAGCGAGTCGAAGCCCAGCTCCTGGAAGGCTCGGTCGGCGCCCACCGCACCCCGGTCGGCGTGACCGAGGACCTCGGCCACCCGGGCCTGGACCAGGTCGACCAGGAGCCGCTCGCGCTCCGGCTCCGGCAGTCCGGCCAGCCGCTCGGCCAGCGGCGGCCCGGCCTGCTCGCCACTGCGTGCGGCGGTTGGGCGTACGGCCGGCCGGCGCACCAGGCCGCGGAAGAGCGGCGGCGGCTCCTCGCCGCCGGAGCGCAGCGCCTCCAGGTCGAGACCGGTGACCGCCAGGACCGGCCGGCCGGTCAGCGGCGCGGCGTCGAAGAGCTCCATGCCCTCCTCCGGCGCCAGCGCCCGCAGCCCGCTGCGAGCCAGCCGCTTGAGGTCCGCCTCGGTCAACGAGCCGCCCATACCGCCGTGTTCGCCGTCCCAGAGTCCCCAGGCTAGTGAGGTGGTGGGGTGGCCGTGTGTGGTGCGGTGGTGGGCGAGGGCGTCGAGGAAGGTGTTGCCGGCGGCGTAGTTGGCTTGGCCTGCGGTGCC
>NZ_JBEXSI010000148.1:0-2171 GCF_040613515.1 Streptomyces sp. NPDC006261 | reverse complement strand
ATGATCATGGCGATGCGGCACGGAGTGCTGCCGCAGACCCTGCACGTCGACGCTCCGTCCTCGCATGTGGACTGGTCGCAGGGGGCGGTGGAGCTTCTGACGGAGTCCGCCGTGTGGCCGGAGACGGACCGGGTGCGTCGTGCGGGTGTGTCGTCGTTCGGGATCAGCGGGACCAACGCGCACGTGATCCTGGAGCAGCCGTCCCCGGTGATCCGGGGCACGGTGGTCACGGATACCCCTGTGAAGGAACCGGCCGTGGTGCCGTGGGTGCTCTCCGGCAAGACCCCCGAGGCGCTGGCGGACCAGGCCGCCCGGCTGCTGTCGACGATGGACAGTACGACGGTCGCCGACACACTGGACGTCGGGTACTCGCTGGCGACGACCCGCTCGGCGTTCGAGCACCGTGCCGTGGTCCTGGCGACCGAGCGCACGGAGGCCGTCCGCGCACTGACCGCGCTTGCCTCCGGCGCTCCCGACGCCTCGGTGGAGTCGGGAGCGGTACAGGGCGGCAGGACTGCGGCCCTCTTCTCCGGCCAGGGCAGCCAGCGCCTCGGCATGGGCCGTGAACTGTACGGACGCTTCCCGGCCTTCGCCGAGGCCCTCGACTCCGTACTCGACGTACTCGACGTGGTCGACGGTGCGCCGGTGTGCCCCCTGCGTGAGGTGATGTGGGGTGAGGACGCCGACCTGCTGAACGACACCGGTTTCGCTCAGCCGGCGTTGTTCGCGGTCGAGGTGGCGTTGTTCCGGCTGGTGGAGTCGTGGGGTGTGCTGCCCGACTTCGTGGCGGGGCATTCGATCGGTGAGATCGCCGCTGCCCATGTGGCGGGGGTGTTGTCGCTGGAGGATGCTTGCGCGCTGGTGGTGGCGCGGGCGCGGCTCATGCGGGCGCTGCCCGAGGGTGGCGCGATGGTCGCGGTGCAGGCGACGGAGGGCGAGGTGCTTCCGCTGTTGTCCGACGCGGTGTCGATCGCCGCGGTCAACGGTCCCCAGTCGGTGGTCGTCTCGGGCGATGAGGACGCTGTGCTGGCGGTGGCCGCACAGGTGGCGGAGCTGGGTCGGAAGACGACACGTCTGCGGGTCTCGCACGCGTTCCACTCGCCGTTGATGGATCCGATGCTGGAGGAGTTCCGTACCGTCGCGCAGGGGCTGTCGTACGGGGTGCCGGTGATTCCGGTGGTCTCGAACCTGACGGGCCTCGTCGCTTCGGCGGACGAGCTGTGTTCGGCGGAGTACTGGGTGCGGCACGTCCGTGAGGCCGTCCGCTTCACCGACGGCATACGGGCCCTGGCCGAACAGGGGGTGACGACATTCCTCGAACTCGGCCCCGACAGTGTCCTGTCGGCCATGGCCCTGGAATCGGCACCCGACGGAGCGGTGGCCGTACCGCTCCTGCGCAGGAACCGGGACGAGGAACTGGCCGCGGTCACCGCACTGGCCCGCCTGCACGTACACGGGACGGCACTCGACTGGGACGGACTGTTCACCGGCACCGGAGCACGGCGGGTCGCCCTGCCGACGTACGCCTTCCAGCACCAGTGGTTCTGGCCGGCCGGCTCTCGAGCCACCGGCACGCCCGGCGACGTACGTGCTGCGGGGCTGGGCTCGGCTGAGCACCCGATGCTGGGCGCGGCCGTCGAACTCGCCTCCGGACAGGGGCGGTTGTTCACCGCCCGTCTGTCGGTCCAGTCGCATCCGTGGCTCGCAGATCACGCGGTCATGGGCCGGGTCTTGTTGCCGGGGACCGCGATGCTGGAGCTGGCGATCCGGGCCGGTGACGAAGTCGACTGCGGCCGGATCGAGGAGCTGACCCTCGCCGCCCCGCTCACGCTGCCCGATCGTGGCGCGGTCCAGGTGCAGGTCGCGGTCGGCGCCCCCGACGAGTCGGGACGGCGCCCGGTGGACATCTACTCCCGTCCGGAGGGAGCGGCGGATGCGGTCGACGCCCGCTGGTCCCAGCACGCCACCGGCACGCTGACCGGCCACTCCGCGCCCACCACTGGGACCGGCTTCGACGCGACGGCATGGCCCCCGGCCGGGGCCGAGCCACTGGACACGGAGGGTTGCTACGAGCAGTTCGCGGAGCTGGGATTCGCGTACGGTCCGGTGTTCCAGGGGCTGCGTGCCGTCTGGCGGCGGGGTGACGAAATCTTCGCCGAGGTGAGTCTGCC
>NZ_JBEXSI010000147.1:0-2245 GCF_040613515.1 Streptomyces sp. NPDC006261 | reverse complement strand
CGCGAAGACCTCCGCACCCAGATACCTCGCCACCTGGATCGCCGCCATACCCACACCCCCCGCACCGGCATGGATCAGCACCTTCTCCCCCGCACACACCCCACCCAGCTCCACCAACGCGTAATACGCCGTCAGGAACACCAACGGCACCGACGCCGCCGACTCCCACGACCACCCCTCGGGGACGGGGGTCATCATGCGTTCGTCGCCGACCACATGGGTGCCGAAGCCGCCGAAGAGCATGCCCATGACCCGGTCGCCGACCTGGAGGCCGGTGACGTCGGGTCCGGTCCCGACGACGACGCCCGCGGCCTCGGAGCCGAACAGGCCGGCGTCGCCGGGGTACATGCCCAGGGCGTTGAGGACATCGCGGAAGTTGACCCCCGCCGCACGGACCTCGATGCGGACCTCGCGGCCCCGCAGCGGTTCGAACACCTCGGTGAACGGAGCGAGGGTCAGGCCGTCGAGGCTGCCCTTGGCCCGGCTGCCGAGTCGCCACGGCCCGTCGGCCGGCGGCACCAGACCCGTGCCCGACTCCAGCCTGGTGAGACGGCCGACGCGCAGCGCTCCGTCGCGGACCACGGCCTGAGGCTCGTCGGCGTCCGCCAGTCCTGGCAGCGCGGGGAGCACGGAGGCCGAGGCGTCGGCGTCGTCGGCGTCGACCAGCAGGAAGCGCCCGGGGTGCTCCGCCTGGGCCGAGCGCACCAGGCCCCACACCGAGGCGGCCGCCACATCGACGGCGTCCTCGTCGGCGACCGGCATCGCGCCGCGCGTGACGAACACCAGCCGGGAGCCGGCGAACCGCTCCTCGGCCAGCCACTCCTGTATCACCGTGAGGGTGTACTCAGCGAGTTCGTGGGCCGACTCCGCGCCGCGCCCACGGTCGCCACGCAGGGGAACGACGACGGTTCCGGGCGTCTTTGCGTCGTCGCGGGCGGCCAGGTCGGCGAGGGTGGCGGCCGGTGGGGCGAGCCGGGCGGCGCCGGTCGACGCGAGTGCCGCGGTCAGGCCCAGTTCGTCCCTGCCGAGCACCGCCCAGATGGTGTCGGTGTCGGCCTTCTCCGGGGTCGCGGGCGTCCAGTCGACGCGGAAGAGGGAGTTCAGTTCGTCGCGGCGGTCGGCGTCGACCGCCTGCGGGCCCGCTGCGCGCAGGAGCAGCGAGTCCACGGAGATCACGGGTTCGCCCTGGACGTCCACGGCGGCCAGCCGCACGGAGTCCTTGCCGTTGCTGGTCACGCGGACGCGCAGGGTGGCGGCTCCGGAGGCGTGCAGGGACACCCCGTTCCAGGCGAAGGGCAGGAGGCTGCGGTCGTCTCCGTCCGCGCTGGCGAACACGGTGCTGTGCAGGACGGAGTCGAGCAGTGCCGGGTGGATCCCGAACTCGTCCGCGTCGCTGACGCTCCGGTCGAGGGCGACCTCGGCGAAGATCTCCTCGTCCCGGCGCCAGACGGCGCGCAGGCCCCGGAAGACCGGGCCGTAGTCGAGCCCGTTGCTCGCGTAGCGGTCGTACAGGCCCTCGATGTCCACCACGGTGGCGCCCTTGGGCGGCCATACGGCTCCGTCGAAGCCGAGGACCTGCTCCCCGTTGCCGATCCGCCCGGAGGCGTGCAGGGTCCACTCGTCGTCCCGCGCCTCCGCGGGGCGGGTGTAGAAGCGCAGTTCGCGGCGGCCCTCCTCGTCGGCGCCACCGACGGAGATCTGCACCTGGACGGCGCCTGTGCTGGGCAGGATGAGCGGGGCGGCCAGCGTCAGTTCCTCGACGCGGTCGCATCCGGCCTGGTCGGCGGCCCTGATGGCGAGTTCGAGGAAGCCGGTGCCCGGGAAGAAGACCATGCCGCTGACGACATGGTCGGCGAGCCAGGGGTGGGTGGTCAGCGAGAGCGTTCCGGTCAGCAGGAGCTCGTCGGAGCCCGCGACGGACATGGCGGCGCCGAGCAGGGGGTGGTCCGCCGAGGTCAGCCCGAGGCCCGTCGCGTCGGCCGGCCGGAAGGTGGTCCTCGGCCAGAACCGTTCGTGCTGGAAGGCGTAGGTCGGCAGGTCGACCGTACGGGCGCCGGTTCCGGCGAAGAAGTCCGGCCAGTCCACCCGTACGCCCTGGACGTGGAGCCGTGCGAGTGCGGTGACCAGGGTCTCCTCCTCGGGGCGGTCCTTACGGAGGGCGGGCACGGTGACGGCACCCCCCGGCACCGACTCCTGAGCCAACGCCGACAGCACACCGTCCGGCCCCAACTCCAGGAACAGAGAC
>NZ_JBEXSI010000146.1:0-2317 GCF_040613515.1 Streptomyces sp. NPDC006261 | reverse complement strand
CATACCCCCGCGCCAACCCAGGACCGGTCACATACAACTCACCCGGGACGCCGGACGGCACCGGGGACAACCCGTCGTCCAGGACGAACACCCGGGCTCCGACGACGGGCACGCCGATGGGGGCGGTCGCCCCGGTGAGGGGGCGGCTGGTGGTGGCGTAGACGGTGGCCTCGGTCGGGCCGTAGGCGTTGATCATCAGGCGTCCGGCGGACCAGAGCTCGGCCAGGTCGGGCGGGCATGCCTCGCCCGCGACCACGAGGGAGCGGAGGTCGGGCAGGGCGGACTCGGTGCCGGCCGGAAGGGCGGCCAGTACGGAGGGGGCCACGAAGAGGTGGCTGGCCCGATGGGTCACCAGCGCGGCGACGAGCTCATCGCCCACCAGGTGCGGGGAACCGGTCTGGACGAGGGCGGCGCCTACCGTGAAGCCCGTCAGCAGCTCCATCACGGACACGTCGAAGCTGGAGGAGGTGGACTGCAGGATGCGGCTGCCCTGGGCCAGGCCGAAGCTCTCGGCCGTGGCGGTCAGACCCGCCAGGCCGGCGTGTGTGACGCTCACGCCCTTCGGAGTCCCGGTGGAGCCCGAGGTGTAGATGACGTACGCGGTGTTGCGCGGGGACAGGGGTGCCGTCCGGTCACTGTCCCGCGGAGCGGTGGCCGGCCGGCTGTCCCACGCGTCGGCGAGGGCCGGATCGTCGATGGTGAAGAGCGGCGTCGCGACATCCAGCGGGCCGGTGGCCAGCACCAGCGCGGGACGGGCGTCGGCGATCACGTGCGCGATCCGCTCGGCGGGGTGTTCGGGGTCGATCGGCAGGTACACGGCTCCGGCCTTGAGGATCCCCAGGATCACGGCGAGCTGGGTCCGGCAGCGGTCGACGGCGACCCCGACGACGCGCTCGGGGCCGACTCCCCGGCCGATGAGCCAATGGGCTATCCGATTGGCCTGTGCGTCGAGTTCGGCGTACGAGGCCGTGCCTTCGCTGTCGATCAGTGCGGGCGCCCGCGGGGTGGCGTGGACCTGCGCCTCGAAGAGCTCCGGGAGAGTCGCCTCGACCGCCGTGCGCGGGGACACACTCCAGGTGTCCAGGTGGCGTCGCTCGTCGGCGCCGAGGATGTCCAGAGCGCGGATGGGCAGGTGCGGGTCCTGTCCGGCGGCTGTCAGCAGGCGGGCCCAGCGGGCGGTGAAGGCGTCGACGGTCGCGGGATCGTAGAGGTCGGTGGCGTACTCGATCATGCCAGTGAGCCCTGCGGGCCTCCCGTCCGCGTCGAAGTTCTCCACCAGGTTGAGTGTGAGGTCGAACTGTGAGCCGCCGGGTGCGGGGTTGAGGAGCTGGGTACTTAGGCCGGGCAGCTCGAAGCGCAGGTCCGTATTGCTCTGGAGCGCCAGCATCACCTGGATGAGGGGGTGATGGGCGGTGGAGCGCTGCGGGTTGAGTTTCGACACCAGGTGCTCGAAGGGGATGTCCTGGTGGGTGTAGGCGGCCAGACTCGTCTCCCTGACCCGCCCCAGCAGGTCGGTGAAGGCGGGGTCGCCGGAGGTGTCGGTGCGCAGGATCAGGGTGTTGACGAAGAAGCCGACCAGGTTGTCGAGGCCCTCGTCGGTGCGTCCGGCGACGGGCGAACCCACCGGGATGTCCGCGCCCGCGCCCAGCCGGGAAAGCAGGGCCGCCAGACCCGCGTGGAGGACCATGAACAGCGTCGCGTCCCCCGAACGGGCCAGCTCGCGCAGCGCGGCATGCGTCGCGGCGTCGATGGTGAACGTGGCCTCGGCGCCGTTCTGGGAGGCCACGGCGGGTCGCGGCCGGTCGGTGGGGAGGCTGACGACCTCGGGCAGACCGGCCAAGTGGTCTTCCCAGTAAGCCGTCTGCCGGCCGAAGAGGGTGTCCGGGTCGGTGTCGTCGCCGAGCAGCTCGTGCTGCCAGAGGCTGTAGTCGGCGTACTGCACCGGCAGCGCCGACCACGTCGGCGGCTCACCGGCGCGGCGGGCGGTGTAGGCGTCCCTGAGGTCGTCGGCGAGCGGGCCGAGCGACCAGCCGTCGCTGGCTATGTGATGGATCGTCAGGATCAGGACATGGCGATCCGTTCCGGTGCTGAGCAGCGTGGGACGGACGGGGATCTCCCGGTCCAGTTCGAAGCGGTGACGGACAGACTCCTCCACCCGTGCGTCGAGCCCGCTTTCGGGGATGTGCTGGACCGGCAGTCCGACCCGTACGTCGGCGGCATCCAGCACCCGTTGGTGGGGCTGTCCGTCGATGTCGGGGAAGACCGTGCGCAACGGCTCGTGCCGGGCGATCACATCATTGATCGCCGCCTCCAACGC
>NZ_JBEXSI010000145.1:0-2424 GCF_040613515.1 Streptomyces sp. NPDC006261 | reverse complement strand
GTCTCTGTTCCTGGAGTTGGGGCCGGACGGTGTGCTGTCGGCGTTGGCTCAGGAGTCGGTGCCGGGGGGTGCCGTCACCGTGCCCGCCCTCCGTAGGGACCGCCCCGAGGAGGAGACCGCGCTCAACGCGCTGGCCCACTTGTACGTACGAGGCGTTCCCATCGACTGGTCAGCGGTTTTCGCCGGAACCGGGGCGTCGGGGGTGGACGTGCCCACCTACCCGTTCCAGCACCAGTGGATCTGGCCGGCAGCTCCGCAGGCCGGCGCCAGGGGTGACGTACGGGCGGCAGGACTGGGCGCGACCGCACACCCGTTGCTGGGCGCTTCCCTCGAACTGGCGGAGGGAGAGGGCGCGCTGTTCACCGGACGGCTGTCCGTCCGGTCGCATCCGTGGCTCGCCGACCATGCGGTCATGGGCCGGGTTCTGCTGCCCGGAACCGCGCTCCTGGAGCTGGCGTTCCGTGCCGGTGACGAGGTCGGCTGCGACCGGATCGAAGAGCTGACGCTCGCGGCGCCGCTCGTACTGCCCGAAAGTGGCGCCGTGCAGGTACAGGTGCGCGTCGGGGCCGCGGACGACGCGTCCCGCCGCTCGATCACGGTGCACTCCCGGCCCGACGGCGACGACGAGCGGTCCTGGACCCAGCACGCCACCGGTCTCATCGCAGCCGGGAGCGGCACACGTTGGGCCGAAGACTTCGATGCCACGGTGTGGCCGCCCGCGCACGCCGAGGAACTGGAAGCCGACGGATGCTACGACCGCTTCGCCGCACTCGGGTTCGCGTACGGCCCGGTGTTCCGGGGTCTGCGAGCCGCGTGGCGGCGTGACGACGAGATTTTCGCCGAGGTGACCCTTCCGGAAGGCGTGCAGGCGGACGCCGCCGCCTTCGGTCTGCACCCCGCGCTGCTGGACTCCGCACTGCACGCCTCGCTCCTCGCCGACGACGGTGAGCAGGGCGCGGCGGGGCTGCCGTTCTCGTGGGAGGGCGTGTCGCTGCACGCCACGGGAGCCACCACCCTGCGGGTGAGGATCGCCCCGGTCGAGGGCCGGAACGCGGTCTCCCTCGCAGCCGCCGACGCGTCCGGCGAGCCGGTCGCCTCGGTGGACTCCCTTCTCGTACGTGCTGTGACGAGCGAGGAACTGAGCGACGACGCCACGTTGGTCCGGGACGCGTTGTTCGGTCTCGAATGGGTGCCGGTGAAGGCCGGCACCGATGTGCCCGAAACGGTCGCGCTGGTGGGCGACGACCCGTTCGGACTCGCCGGAGCGATGGCCGCGGCAGGGCCCCGGGTCGACACGCACCCGGACCTGACGGCCCTGGGAGCCGACGGGGCCCCGGTGCCCGGCACCGTGCTGGTGGGGATCGCCAGCACCGCCGACGCAGAGGTCGCGGAGTCCGCTCACGCGCTGACCGGGAGCGCGCTGGCGCTGGCGCAGGAGTGGCTGGCCGAGGAGCGGTTCGCCGGCTCCCGGCTGGTGTTCGTCACACGCGGCGCGATGACGGTCGCCGACGAGGACGCCGTCGACGTGGCGGCCGCCTCGGTGTGGGGCCTGGTGCGCTCCGCGCAGACGGAGAACCCCGGCTGCTTCGGCCTGGTGGACCTCGGCCCCACCGACGACCCGCGGCAGTACCTCGTGGGCGCCCTCACGACGGATGAGCCCCAAGTGGCGGTCCGCGACGGCGCGATCCACGCGGGCAGGCTCGCCCGGATCGATTCCGGAACCGGGCTGGTACCGCCGTCCGGGACCCCGTGGCGCCTGGACAGCGAGACGCAGGGAAGCCTGGACGGGCTGGCCCTGGCGCCCTTCCCCGAGGCACTGGAGCCCCTGACCGGCCGCGAGGTGCGCATCGAGGTCCGTGCGGCGGGGGTCAACTTCCGCGATGTCCTCAAGGCACTCGACATGTATCCCGGCGACGCCGGACGCATGGGGCGCGAGGCCGCGGGCGTGGTCACCGAAGTGGGCCCCGAGGTCACCGGACTGCGGCCCGGCGACCCGGTCACGGGCCTCGTTTCCGGCGGCTTCGGCTCCCTGGTGGTCGGCGACGAGCGGCTGCTCACCAGGCTCCCCGAGGGGTGGTCGTGGGAGTCGGCGGCGTCGGTGCCGTTGGTGTTCCTGACGGCGTATTACGCGTTGGTGGAGCTGGGTGGGGTGCGTGCGGGGGAGAAGGTGCTGATCCATGCCGGTGCGGGGGGTGTGGGTATGGCGGCGATCCAGGTGGCGAGGTATCTGGGTGCGGAGGTCTTCGCGACGGCGAGTGAGGGCAAGTGGGATGTGCTGCGGTCGTTGGGTGTGGCGGATGATCACATCGCGTCGTCGCGTTCGACGGATTTCGAGGCGGTGTTCGCGGGGGTCGCTGGTGGTGTCGATGTCGTTCTGAACTCGTTGGCGGGTGAGTTCGTGGATGCGTCGTTGCGTTTGCTGGG
>NZ_JBEXSI010000144.1:0-2774 GCF_040613515.1 Streptomyces sp. NPDC006261 | reverse complement strand
ATGGCGCCGCCGTCCGGCAGCGCCTGCATGAGCCGCGCCCGCGCCGCCACCAGGGCACAGGCGTCCTCCAACGAGAACACCCCCGCCACATGAGCCGCCGCGATCTCACCGATCGAATGCCCCGCCACGAAGTCGGGCCGCACACCCCACGACTCCGCCAGCCGGAACAACGCCACCTCGACCGCGAACAACGCCGGCTGGGCCGCACCCGTCTCATTCAGGAGGTCGGCGTCCTCACCCCACATCACCTCACGCAGCGAACGACCCAACCCCGCGTCCAGCAACGCGACCGCCGCGTCCAGCGCCTCCGCGAACACCGGAAAAGCCCCGTACAGTTCACGACCCATACCGAGCCGCTGCGCACCCTGACCCGAGAACAGCACCGCCGTCGACTGCTCGATGGCCGTCCCCCGCGCCGCTTCCGTGATGCCCTCGCGGGTGGCCAGCAGCACCGCGCGGTGATCGAAGAGTGAGCGGCAGGTTGCGAGGGTGAGGCCGACGTCCGTGTACGGGCGGTCGGGGTGCTCCCGGGCGAAGGCCCGGAGCTGCTGTATCTGCCCCTCCAGCGCGGCTTCGCTATTGGCCGATACGAGCCACGGCACGGTGTCGGGAGTCGTCCCGGGCACGCCGTCGCCGGCGTCGAGAGCCGGTTCCGCCTGCTCCAGGACCACATGCGCGTTCGTGCCGCTGATCCCGAAGGAGGAGACGCCCGCCCGCCGGGGTCGCCCGGTCTCCGGCCACGTGGTGGTGTCGGCCAGCAGTTCCACGGAGCCCGCCGTCCAGTCGACATGGCTCGACGGCTCGGTGAGGTGCAGCGTCCTGGGGAGCGTTCCGTGCCGCAGGCCCATGACCATCTTGATGAGGCCCGCCGCACCCGCCGCGGCCTGGGTGTGGCCGATGTTGGACTTCACCGATCCCAGCAGCAGGGGCAGTTCCCGGTCCTGTCCGTAGGTGGCGAGCAGGGCCTGCGCCTCGATGGGGTCGCCCAGCGGGGTGCCCGTGCCGTGTGCCTCGACGGCGTCGACGTCGGCCGGGGACAGTCCGGCGTTGGCGAGGGCCTGCCGGATGACGCGCTGCTGCGCGGGTCCGTTCGGGGCCGTCAGTCCGTTGGACGCGCCGTCCTGGTTGACGGCGCTGCCGCGGACCACCGCCAGCACCGTGTGTCCGTTGCGCCGTGCGTCCGACAGCCGTTCCACGACCAGCACGGCCGCGCCCTCGGACCAGCCGGTCCCGTCCGCGGAGTCGGAGAACGCCTTGCAGCGTCCGTCGCCCGCGAGCCCCCCCATGCGGGAGAAGCCGGCGAAGTTGGCGGAGGTGGTCATCACCGTCACCCCGCCGGCGAGGGCGAGGGTGCATTCGCCGCTGCGCAGGGCCTGGGCCGCGAGGTGCAGCGAGACGAGCGAGGACGAGCAGGCGGTGTCCACCGACATCGCGGGGCCTTCCAGGCCGAGCGCGTAGGCGAGCCGGCCCGAGACGACGCTGACCGCGAGGCCGGTGGTGGCGTGGCCCGCCATATCGTCCTTCGCCCGCATGACGAGGCCGGCGTAGTCCTGGCCGCTGACGCCCATGAAGACGCCGGTTCGGCTGCCGCGCAGGGTGGCCGGGTCGATGCCCGCCCGCTCGGCGGCCTCCCAGGAGACTTCGAGGAGAACACGCTGCTGCGGGTCCATGGCGATGGCCTCACGCGGCGAGATGCCGAAGAACCCGGCGTCGAAGTCGGCGACGTCCCGAAGGAAGCCGCCCTGGCCTTCGCGTGCGCCGATCGTGGAGTCGGCCTGCCATCCCCGGTCGTCGGGGAAGCCGGAGATCGCGTCGCCGCCCGAGAGCACGAGGTCCCAGAGCCCTTCCGGTGATTCCACGCCGCCGGGGAAGCGGCAGCTCATGCCGACGATCGCGATCGGGTCGTCGGCGGGGTCGGAGCCGTCGCGCGCTTCGCGGACGGCGACGGTCGCGACAGCGTCGTCGCCCACCAGTTCGTCGAGCAGGAAGGCCGCGAGCCGGGCCGGTGTGGGGTAGTCGAAGATCAGGGTGGCCGGAAGCGTCAGTCCGGTGGCGGTCGCCAGTCGGTTGCGCAGTTCGACGGCGGTCAGCGAGTCGAAGCCGAGCTGGCGGAACTCGCGCTCCACCGCGATGGCTTCGGGTGAGGAGTGCGCCAGCACCACGGCCGCCTCGGCGCGGACGAGTTCGGTGAGCAGCCGGGGCCGCTCGTCGTCGCGCAGTGCGGCGAGCTTCTCGACCAGGCCCGCACGGGACGCCCCGGTGGCTCCGCTCCTGGCGGCGCGGCGGCCGCTGCGCACGAGTCCGCGCAGGAGGGCGGGGACGTCGGCGGTGGCCGGGATCGCGTTGCCGGACAGGGCGAGCGGCACGATCAGTGACTCGTCGCTCGCGAGTGCCGTGTCGAACAGGGCGAGACCTCGCTCCACGGAGAGGAGCGGCATTCCGGAGCCGCTGCTGACCCGGCGCACGTCCTGGTCCTCCAGCGTGCTGGTCATGCCGACGCCCTGTTCCCAGGCGCCCCAGGCCAGGGAGAGTCCGGGCAGGCCGAGGGAGCGACGGTGTGCGGCGAGCGCGTCGAGGAAGGTGTTGCCCGCCGCGTAGTTCGCCTGACCCGGGCTGCCCATGACGCCGGCGGTGGAGGAGTAGAGGACGAAGGCGGCGAGGTCCAGATCCCGGGTCAGCTCGTGGAGGTTCCAGGCCGCGTCCACCTTCGGCCGCAGCACCGCATCCAGCCGCCCCGGAGTCAGCGAACCGATCACCCCGTCATCCAGCACACC
>NZ_JBEXSI010000143.1:0-2906 GCF_040613515.1 Streptomyces sp. NPDC006261 | reverse complement strand
ACGCGGGCCTGGCTCCGGGCGACGTCGACGCCGTGGAGGCCCACGGCACCGGCACCCGCCTCGGCGACCCGATCGAGGCCCAGGCCCTCATCGCCACGTACGGCCAGAACCGGCCCGAAGGCCGGCCCCTCCACCTCGGATCGCTCAAGTCCAACACCGGCCACACACAGGCCGCCGCAGGCGTCGGCGGCGTCATCAAGATGGTCCAGGCGATGCGCCACGGCACTCTCCCGAAGACCCTCCACCTCGATGAGCCGACGCCGTTCGTCGACTGGGAGTCCGGCGATGTCTCGCTGCTCACCGAGGCGCGGCCGTGGCCGGAGAAGGACGCGCCGCGCCGGGCCGCCGTCTCCGCGTTCGGCATGGGCGGCACCAACGCGCACCTCATCCTGGAGCAGCCGCCGGCGGAGGAACCGGCTGAGCAGGCAGCGGCCGACGTGCCGGCCGTCCTGCCGTGGCTGCTCTCCGCCAAGACCGCTCAGGCCCTCGCCGACCAGGCCGGCCGCCTGCTGGAACACCTGGAGGCGCACCCCGAGCAGGCACCGCTCGACGTCGCGCACTCCCTCGCCACCACCCGTACGGCCCTTGACCACCGAGCCGTCGTCCTCGCCGCGCCCGACGTCCTCCCGCGCGAGCAGCTGCGGGCGCTCGCCGAGGGCGCTCCGGCGCCGGGCACGGTGCGGGGCTCGGCGGCCGAGGCATCAAAGACCGCCTTCGTCTTTCCGGGTCAGGGCTCGCAGTGGGCGGGCATGGCGGCCGGGCTGATGGACACCTCACCGGGGTTCGCCGCCTCCATCACGGAGTGCGCGAAGGCGTTCTCGCCGTACGTTGACTGGTCACTGGAGGAGGTCCTCCGCGGGGCCGAAGGCGCGCCGTCGCTGGAGCGCGTGGATGTTGTGCAGCCGGCCCTGTTCGCGGTGATGGTCTCGCTGGCGGAGCTCTGGCAGGCGCACGGCGTCCGGCCGAACGCCGTCGTGGGCCACTCTCAGGGTGAGATCGCCGCCGCGTACGTGGCCGGCATCCTCAGCCTCGACGACGCGGCCCGTGTGGTGACCCTACGCAGCCAGGCCATCGGCCGCGTGCTGGCGGGCCTCGGCGGCATGGTCTCCGTCGCGCTCCCGGCCGACGCGGTGCGCGAACGCATCGCCCGCTGGGAGGGCCGCGTCCAGATCGCCGCGGTCAACGGCCCGGCCTCCGTCGTCGTCTCCGGCGAACCCGAGCCGCTTCGAGACCTGTTGGAGCAGTGCCGGGCCGACGGCGTGCGAGCACGAGGCATTCCGGTGGACTACGCCTCGCACTCGCACTACGTGGAGCTGCTGGAGGAGGAGCTGGCCACGCTGCTCGCTCCGGTGAGCCCGCGCAAGGCGACCATTCCGTTCTTCTCGACCGTGACCGGTCAGTGGGTCGTGGGGACGGAGCTGGACGCCGGGTACTGGTACCGCAATCTGCGGCAGCCCGTGGAGCTGGAGCACGCCGTACGGACCCTCCTGGAGGAGGGGTTCGGCACCTTCATCGAGTCCAGCGCGCATCCGGTCCTGGCGCTCGCGGTGCAGGAGACCGCGGAGGCGGCGGGACGGGAGGCGGTGGCGTTCGGCTCGCTGCGGCGCGACGAGGGCGGGCTGGAGCGGTTCATGCTCTCCGTGGGCGAGGCCCACAACCGGGGTGTCCTGGTCGACTGGCGGTCCGTCTTCGCCGGCAGCCGGCCCGGCCGGGTCGATCTGCCGACGTACGCCTTCCAGCGCACCCGCCACTGGCTGGAAGCGGTCTCCGTGCCGAGCGACGCCGCCGGTCTGGGCCTCGGCTCGACCGACGGCCACCCGCTGCTCGGCGCAGCCGTCGCGGTGGCGGACCGGCCGACCTTGCTGCTGACCGGCCGCATCTCCCGCCACTCCCACCCGTGGCTCGCGGACCACGCCGTGCACGGCACCGCACTGCTGCCGGGCACCGGACTGGTCGAGCTGGCGTTGCGCGCCGGGGAGTACGCGGGATGCGAGCGGGTCGAGGAACTGACGCTGTCCGCAGCGCTGTTGCTGCCTGAGCGCGACGGTGTCCAGCTGCAGATCGTGGTCGGCGAGGCCGACGAGGCCGAGCGCCGCACGCTGGAGATCTACTCTCGGCCGGACACCGCGGACGAGGACACGGCGTGGACGCTCCACGCCGAGGGCCGACTCGCACCGGCTCCGGACGAGACGGCGGAGGGCCTGCTGCTCTGGCCGCCGTCGGGTGCCGTCGAGGTCGACCTGGACGGCGCGTACGAGCGGGTGCTGGAGCAGGGCTACGCGTACGGGCCGGCGTTCCAGGGTCTGCGGCGCGTCTGGCGGGGCGCGGAGGCGGGAGAGCTCTTCGCCGAGGTGGCCCTGCCGGACGAACTCCACGCGCAGGCAGGCCTCTTCACCGTGCACCCGGCGCTGTTGGACGCGGCGCTGCACCCGCTGCTGCCAGGTGTGGTGGATGAGCACCGGCAGGCTCTGCTGCCCTTCTCCTGGTCGGACGTGACGGTGTACGCCACCGGCGCGTCGGCGCTGCGGGTGCGTCTCACGCCGACCGGGCCCGAGTCGGCCGCGCTCTTGGTGGCCGACGGCCTGGGCGCGCCGGTCGCCTCGGTCGCCGAGCTGGCGCTGCGGCCGCTCTCAAAGGAGACGCTGCGAGCGGCGGCCGACGCGCACCGCGAGGGCTTGCTGCGGGTGGAGTGGTCGCCGATCGGCGCCATGACCTCCTCTGCACAGAGCGGCACATGGGCACTGCTGGGCGAGCCGGGTGTGCACGCGTTGCCGGTCGACTCCTCGCGTACGTACGCCGATCTGGCGGCGTTGGTGGCGGCGGTGGAGGCCGGGGCCGAGGTCCCGGCTGTGGTGCTGACCGCACCACAGCCGCTCCAGGACGGCAACCTGCCCGAACAGGCCCGC
>NZ_JBEXSI010000142.1:0-2974 GCF_040613515.1 Streptomyces sp. NPDC006261 | reverse complement strand
CGCCGTGCGGCAGGCCGCCGGACCGGTGATGGCCCGGCCGGTCGGCGACGCGCTGAGAATCGACGTCAGCGTGCGGTCCAAGCCCGGCGCTCCGGCCCCACGTACGACTTCCCCCAAGACCTCCGCGACGCCCCAGCTCGCCCTTCACCGCACCCGTACGGCGTACGAGGAGTACGTCCGTGCTCTGGCGTGGTCGGCGGACCCCTTGCCCGGATGGGAGACCGAGAAGCAGCTGCACTCCGGCTTCCGGTCCTCGAAACCCGCCAGCTTCGGCTACACCGAGGAGCAGCATGCTGAGGTAGCACGGTTCCGGGCCGAGCTGCTGGAGCTGAGCATCGCCGTGTCGACGCACCCGTTCTGGGATCAGGTGGAGCGGGGCCAGCGGCAGGCCGAGCAGGCGCAGAGCCTCGAGGGCGATCCGCGGAAGCTGTTCACCCCGCGAGCATCTCGCTGCGGCGTCGACAGGACGGGGGGGCGCTGCTGTTCGCTCTGGTCGCTTTCGCCGGTGGCTCGCCCCCCTTGCTCCCTGCGTAGGTGTTTTGAACTCAGGTCACGAGGTCTGCTCTAGCACCCGGGGTGCTGGGCGGCTGGAATGGATGACGCTCAAGAGTCGCGGTCAGCTCTGCCTGGAGATGGCGTGGTGGGTTCTGCGGTCAGCACGAGGTTGGAGCGGTAGGTGTCGCGTTCGTCGTCCCACCCGGCGCAGGTGATCAACGTCAGTGTGGGGGTCATGGTCGGGCCGTAGACGCGGCTGGAGGGGAAGTCGTCCTTGGCCCAGGCCTTCATCGTGGTGACGCTGAAGTGGGCGGTGCTCCCGTCGCGGCGGGTGACCATGATCGGGGATCCCTTGCGCAGGGCCCCCAGGCCGTAGAAGGCGGCGGGGCCGGAGCGGGAGTCGAGGTGGCCGACGACGATGGCGTTGCCGATCTCGCCCGGAGTGGCCGAGCCGGTGTACCAGCCGGCGTGGTCCGGGTCCCGGGGCATGTCGACGGAGCCGTCGCTCGCCCTGGTGACCTTGTCGATCTGTGTTCGCATGCCGATGGTGGGGATGCGGATGGCGGTGGGTTCCGAGCGGGGCAGGGGCGAGCTGCGCGGTGCCGGGGTTTCGGTCGCGCCGGAGGGTGCGGCGCGGGCGGTGTCGGGTGGGGTCGGGGGCGGTTGGGGGCCGGTGACGGTGGTGGCCAGGAGGGCGAGTGCGCTGGCGGTGAAGGCAGTGGCCGCCGCGGTGTAGACACCGCGGCGGCCACGGGGCCGGAAGCCGGTCATGCGTGCCTGTCAGCTCTGGCGGCTGCCGCGGCGGCGCAGGTACAGCGTGCCCGCGGCGGCGGTCAGCAGGCCGCCGGCGGCGGTCAGCGCCACCGTGTCACTGTCCTGGGTGCCGCCCATGCCACCGGCGACCGCTCCTGCCGGGGCCATCTTCAGCGGCCCGCACAGGGCGGGGTTGGTGGCCTCGGAGGGCAGGCTGGGGTCGAGGTCGCTGGCGCCGAGGACGTTGTCGTACTTGCCGTTGCCGTTGAAGTCGATGCCGTGGACGACGACGACGGCGTTCTCCGCGCGGAGGCTCTTGGCGGTTTCGTCGTCGACGGTGATGGTGCGGTGGTAGGTGTACGCGGAGCCCTTGGGGAAGCGGTCGACGGCGAGGGCCGAGTGGTCGGCTCCGGTGTCGCCGGTGGTGGTGAGCGAGGCGCCGATCTTGCCGTAGAACGGCAGGCCGTCCGTGGTGTTGAGGCTCAGTTGGCCGTTGTGCTGCTTGGCCGCGGAAGCCGGCGGGCACTGGCCCTTGGCCCCGATGTGGAAGTGCTGGGCGTGCGGTGCGTCCGCGAGCAGGCCCTGCGTCTTGATCGTCACGGTTGCCTGGTTCCCCTTGAGGTGCACCATCGCCGTACCCGAGCCGGTCACCTTGCTCGTGGGGATCGGTGAGAGCGCCGCGTGCAGGTCGCCGTCGCGCGAGGAACTGTCCGCGAACGCCACAGGAGCCAGGACCATCCCGGAAGCTATCGCCGCCAGGGCGGTCAGAGAGGTGGCCGTCGTCTTCTTCATGCGTACTCCAGCTGAGAGTCGAGACCGGCTGCCCGGAAGGCGGGGCGCTCGAGGAATGAGCGCATACCGGTGCTTTCCACGACATACTGGGTTCCGCGTGGTGCGACAGCCACCCCGAGCAGGCATTCGGGGGACGGCAGGAACCACTACGGCCACCTGCCGCCGGGCTTGGGCTTCCTCGTCCAGATGCCGGTACGAGGGCCTTTACGGGTGAGGCGTCTGGCCATCTGGTCGCCGCAGAAGGTGACCAGACCGGTGCGGTTCCACAACCAGAAGAACCCGCAAAACGTCTCCCGAACTCACCTGCGCCCACAGCGACGACCAAGCCCCGACACCCGCCGACGTGCAGAACATCGCCTACGAAGAGTTCAGCCTGCTGCCTGACGACCGCGCCGCGCGGCGGCGCCGGCGCACCGGGCTGGTTCTTGGTGGGCGTCGCCGTGTTCGCTTCGTCGATCGGAAGTTGTGGGCGGGCCTGGACGGGGGCGGTGGCCCGGGCCAGGCTGTGTGGATGGACGACGAAGACGCAGCCCCTGGGGAAGACAACCGTGCGGTCAAAGTGGCCCTCTACATGGAAACGCTCCAGGCCCGGATGGACCCCAACCAGTACGGGGCTCTGGCCCAGGCGCTGCACGAGGCGTTCCATCTGCTGGCTCAAGGCCGCGAAGGCACCATCGGCTCCGAGGACGACACCGCAGAGTTCACGCCCGAGATGCATCGCGAGTTCGCAACCATCCTGACGATGCTGCTCACCGGCAAAATAGACCAGCAGGTCGTCGAGGTCCCCAGCTCCGACGGCCACTCCGGCTTCGTCCTCATGGACCCCGAAGAGGCCGACGGGTGCTGTCACGTTGTTGGGTGCGTGGGTCTCTGACGGTGCGTCGGGGCGTGGTGGGGCTGGGGTTTCGGACTGGTGCTCAGGCTTCAGCGGGCT
>NZ_JBEXSI010000141.1:0-3080 GCF_040613515.1 Streptomyces sp. NPDC006261 | reverse complement strand
CCCTCCTGGCGCCACCCCGCCCCCCCGGGGTGCGGCTCCCCCCCCCCGCCCCGCCCCCCCCCCCGGGGGGCCCGCGACCGGAACAGGGGACCGGTCGCGGCCCCGCGCCGTGGCCTGCCCGCTCGCACCAGCGCGCGGGCGAAGACATCGCGTCGGGCGTGGGAGGAGGCGCCGTAGGCGCCGTACCGGTCGGGCTCCGGCCGGTACACGCGCACGGGAATCGCCTGCGTCAGTGCCGGGGCGTGCCCGGGCTGCCGTCTGAGGTCACGGGAACCGATGGGGTTCGACGTGCATGTGCCGGTACGTCTCCCCAGGGACGTGCGCCGGTCGGCATGCAGGACCGGCCGGCGCCCTTCAGGCGGTCGGCGGATGGACGACGCGGCTCATCACGTCGAGGCGGGCGTGGTGGCGGGAGCGGGCTTGCGGAGGAACAGAGTGGCGGCGAGGGTGCCCGCCAGGACGATGGCGGCGTTCACGGCGATGGCCACCTTCAGCCCGCCGAGGACGCCTGCCGCCCCGGCTCCGGTGATCGCCGCGGTGGCGACGGCGCTCATGATCGGCGTACCCATCGTGATACCGACCTGCTGGGTCATCGTCGCGAGGCCGGTGGCGAGGCCCTGCTCATGGTCCGGGAGCCCCGTCGTCGCGGTGACCATGAAGCCGACGATGACCAGCATGTTGCCGATGCCGCCCAGAAGCGTCCCGATGAGCAGCAGCCACATCCAGGAGCGGTCGTCCCCGAGTCCGGTGAGTGCGGCCGTCGCCCCGCTCTGCACGACGCCGCCCAGGATCAGGGTCGCCCGGGTGCCGAGCCTCCCGATCACCCGCGGTGCGATGGTTCCGCCGACGACGGTGCCGATGCCGAGGACGCCGAAGGACAGGCCCGCGGCCAGGGGGGAGAAGCCCAGGACCTCCTGCAGGTAGAGCGTCATGAGGAAGACCAGCGACGTCTCGGTCAGGAAGGCGATCAGACCGGCGATGTTGCCCCAGGCCACCGTCCTGCGGCTCAGCACGCCGATCGGCACGAGCGGGGCCTTGGCCTTGTGCTCGACGGCGTAGAAGACCAGCAGGAGCAGTACGCCGGCGGCGAGGGAGAGCAGAGCCGCCGGCGAGACCCAGCCGTGCTCACCGGCCTGGGTGAGGCCGAAGACGACGGCCAGCAGACCCAGGGTCACGCTCACCGCGCCCGGCAGGTCCAGCTTCGGCCGCTGGTCGGGCCGCGACTCCTTGATGACCACGACCGCGGCCACGAGGACGAGCAGCGCGACGGGCACGTTGATGAAGAAGGCCCACCGCCAGGACAGCAGGTCGGTGAGAATGCCGCCCAGGACGGCACCGGTGGTGAACCCGGCCGACATCAGCGCGCCGTTCAGGCCGAGGGCCTTCTCCCGCAGCGGCCCCTGGGGGAACGACGTCGTCAGCAGGGAGAGGCCGGCGGGGGTGACCGCGGCCGTCGCCAGGCCCTGGAACACCCGGGCCATGATGAGGAGTTCGGGGGACGTCGCAAGCCCGCCCAGCAGGGAGGCCGCGCCGAGGACGGCCAGTCCGCCCAGGAAGAGGCGGCGGCGGCCGAAGAGGTCGGCGATGCGGCCGAAGATCAGCGTGAAGCCCGCCGCGCACAAGGCGAAGGAAGTCGCGATCCACTGGAGGCCGGACAGTTCGAAGCCGAGTCCCTCACCGATGACCGGCAGGGCGACGTTGAGGATGGAGAAGTCCACGGCGAGCATGAACTGCGCCGCCAGCAGGATCACGAGCACCAGCTTCAGGCGTGGCGTCAGACGGGTGGGCGGGGCGTCGTCGCCGGGCGTGACCTGTGCGGTGTCGGTGGCCGTCATGAGTGAAGTCCCTCTCTCGTACACGCGTTGTGACGAAGAGAGCGTCCTCCCGGGCGGTGGGGTGCAACCATTCCCCGCTTGGCACCAGCACTGCGGAGGGTAGTCCTCACAGGACCCCCTTCGCGGGGCACGCAGGCCGCCCGGCCGGGCCATCATGGAGAGCGTAGCCGTCGATCCTGGGAGCCGTCATGGGTAGCACGTCCGAGCTGGGAGACTTCCTGCGCAACCGCCGCGGTGAGGTGCGCCCCCAGGACGCCGGCCTGGCGGCCCACGCGCCGCGCCGCCGCGTCACCGGGCTGCGCCGCGAGGAGCTGGCGATGCTCGCCGGAGTCAGCGTGACCTACTACACGCGGCTCGAACAGGGCCGGGCCACCAGCGCCTCCGACTCCGTCCTGGCCGCCATCGCCCGCGCACTGCGGCTCACCGACGACGAGACCGCCCACCTCAAGGACCTGGCCAGGCCCAACGCCCTCCGGCAGCCGCCCGCGGAGCGGCCCGAGCACGCCAGCCGGTCGGCGCGGCAGCTGCTGGCCGCGATGACCGAGGTCCCGGCCCTCGTCCTGGACCGCCGGAACGACATCCTCGCCTGGAACCCGCTGGGCCACGCGCTCGTCGCCGGGCACTTGGACCGCCGCGGCCCCGACCAGCCTGCCACCCGCCCCAACCTGACCCGCCTGCTCTTCCTGGACGAGCACTTCCGCACGCTCTACACCGACTGGAACGAGGAGGCGCAGCTGGCCGTCGCCTCCCTCCGCCTGACCGCCGGACGCCACCCCGACGATCGCCGGCTCGCCGAACTCATCGGGCAACTGGTCATCCAGAACCGCGAGTTCGCCTCGCGCTGGGCCCGGCACCCGATCCGCACCTGCACCTCGGGCGTCAAGCACTTCCAGCACCCGCAGGTGGGCACGATGGAGCTCGCCTTCGAGAACCTCCACATCCCCGGCGACTGCGGCCAGCGCATCATCGCCTACAGCGCGGAGCCCCGCACGCCGTCCGAAGCCGCGCTCCGCCTGCTCGGCAGCCTCGCGGCCGGGCCGGCGGCGGTCACCCGGCGCGGTACCGTGCCGGACACGGCGCACGGGACGACGAGCGACGCCCCGGTTGCGCCCCGCCTTCCCCGCTGACCTTCGCGGACCGGAGGGGTTCCCGGCGTCACAGTCGCGCTACGACCCCTTCTCGTCTGGGCCACCGTCAGGTGGATCCGGGACAGGTGAGACAGCGCGAAGCGGCATGGTTCCCACT
>NZ_JBEXSI010000140.1:0-3219 GCF_040613515.1 Streptomyces sp. NPDC006261 | reverse complement strand
TGTCGTCCGTTCGCGCCGGCGGGCGTCCGCCCCCCCCCCCGCCCCCCCCCCACCACCGGCGTATCCGCTTACGGTCGTCCCGCTGCGAGTCGCCATTCCAACGGCGGCCGCCCACAAGGGAGATCGGGGGTGTACTCGTGCGGATCGGACTGCTCACCGACGGTGGCTATCCGTTTGCGACCGGTGAGTCCAGACTCTGGTGCGACCGACTGGTGCGCGGGCTGCCGCAGCACGAGTTCGACCTCTTCGCACTGAGCCGCTCGGCCCACCAGGAGGACCAGGGCTGGGTCAGGCTGCCGCACCATGTGAGCCGGGTGCGCACCGCGCCGCTCTGGACCCCCGAGGACGGCACTCTGCGCGGCAGCGGTGAACCCCGCCTGCTGGCCCGGCTGGTGACCGGTGGGGGCGTGTCCTACGGGCGGCGCGACCGCAAGCGCTTCGCCGCCCATGTGAGGGCGCTGGCCACCGCGGTCTGCGCCACCGAGGACGCCGGCACGGGCCGGGCCACCGGAGACGGGCCCGGCGCGGAGCTCTTCACCGAGGGCTTCTACGGGCTCGCCGAGCTGGCCCGGGAGCGGGGCGGACTCCACCTCGCCCTGCGCTCCGAGACCACCGTACGGATCCTGGAGGCCGCCTCCCGGGCCCGGGGCGCCGGCCGGACCGTGCAGAGCGCCACCGTCGTGGACCACCTCGCCACCGCCGCCGAGCTGGAGCGCGTCCTGCGCCCGCTCTCCCTCGACTGGTACGACCCCGAGAGCCTCGGCGCGGTCGACCTCTGCCACGCGGCCTCGGGCGGCGCGGCCGCCATCCCGGGCCTGCTGGCCAAACGCTTCTTCGGAGTGCCGCTCCTCGTCACCGAGCACGGCGTGCAGCTCCGAGCGCACCACCTCGCCGCGCCGGACGCCCCCTTCGGCGCTCCCGTGCGCGCCGTCCTCGCCAACTTCCACGCCCACCTGGCCGCCGAGGTCTACCGGCAGGCCGGGTCCATCACCCCCGGCAACACCCACGTCCGCCGCTGGCAGCAGCGGTGCGGCGCCGACCCGGCCAAGCAGCGCACGGTCTACCCGGGCATGGCCGCCGACCGCTTCTCCGCCGTCGGCGAGGGCGACGACGCGGGCGGCCCGGACACGCTGGTCTGGGCCGGCCGGATCCAGCCCGCCAAGGACCTGATCGCCCTGCTCCACGCCTTCGCCGAGGTCCGCCGCGCCGAACCGGACGCCCGGCTGCGGATCTTCGGCGCCCCGACCGAGGGCGGCGAAGCCACCACGTACCTAGCGCACTGCCGGGCTCTGGCCGCCCAGCTCTTCCCGGACGAGGCCACCGGCGCCCACACCGAAGGCGTCAGCCCGGTCACCTTCGAGGAGATCGGCGGCCCCGAGGTCCCCGACCTCGCCGAGGCCTACGCGGCGGGCGGCGTGATCGTGCTCTCGAGCGTGGTCGAGGGCTTCCCGATCAGCCTCGTCGAGTCGATGTTCTGCGGCCGGGCCACTGTCTCCACGGACGTCGGAGCGGTCGTCGAAGTCATCGGCGGCACCGGCCTGGTGGTGCCCCCGCGCAACCCCCGGGCGCTCGCCGACGCCTGTATCGCGCTGCTGCGCGACCCCGAGCGCCGGGCGCGACTGGGGGCGGCGGCGCGGGCCCGCGCGCTCGAACTCTTCACCGTCGAACAGAACCTCGCGGCATTTCGCGGCATTTACCTGGAGCTGATCTCGCATGCCCCCGTGTGCCGGGAGGCCGACGCCGTGGACGCCGACGGCGAGCCCCTGCTCTTCGCCGCCCCGGCGGAGGCCCGGCTGCTCGGCCCCTGGACCCAGCCGCAGCCCGCGGCCACCGGGGCCCGGGTGCCGGGCTGGGCCGCCGGGGCGGAGCCGGAAGCCGCCCCCGAGCCCGTCTGTGCGGCCACCGGCGGACCGGAGGACGGCGATGCGTGACCACCCGATCCGCCCCGGCCATGGAGAAGACCCCCCGATGCCCAGCCCGGAAGACGGCGCTGTGCCTGCCGAGACCGCCGAGCCGGTGGCTGCAGGCCCGGCGGCTCCCGAGCCCGCTGACGCCGCTCCCATCGAGCTCGTCGCCGCGTCTGCCGCCCCCGCAGCCGCCGTGTCCGAACGCCCCGCCGAGATCCCCTCGCGTGCCGAGCGGCGCAGGCCCGCCGCACCCGTGCGCCGGGGCCCCGCCGACCCCGTGAAGTCCCTCATGCACCACCACCGCGGCCTGTGCGAACGGGCCGTGAGCCCGCTGGAGATCGCCGCGGGCCTGGAAGCCCACGGCCTCACCGACCGCACCGCCGCGCGCTACCGCCACCGGGACGTGTTCGCGCTCGCCGAGGAGCTGTACGCCCGCACCCCCGCCCGGCCCGCCGGACCTCCCGTGGCCGCGCCCCCGCCGCCGGGCCCCGACACCGAGGCACGCGCCGGGTGGACGCTGCTCGCGCTGCTTCCGGGTGCCGCATGCCTCGCCACCGCCGGGCTGCTCCGGGCCACCGAAGGGGTGCTCGGCGGGGGAGTGCGGGCCGCCGTGACGGTCACCGGCGCACTCCTGGCATGTCTGGCGCTCCGGCTGTGCCTGGGCCGGGGCCCGCTGCGCGCCCCCGAAGGAGCGGGCCGCGCCGGGATGTACGCCTGCTGGCTCCTGAGCTTCGCGGTGTACGGCGAGGGGCTGATCGCCCAGGTCGTCAGCGGAGGCCCGGACGGCCCGTGGGAGGCCGGCCCCGCCCCGCTCCTCGGTCTCACCGCGGCACTCGCCCCGGCGGCCTGGTGCGCACACCTCTTCGCCGTGCGGGCCCACCGCAAACTCACCGGAAGCCGCGCACTGGAGGAGTTCGGCGCGGGAGTGCGCCCCCTCCTCCTGGCGGCCGTCACGCTCTTCCTCTTCGCCCTGCTGCCCCTGCTGTTCCTGGCCGACCTCGGCTTCGGCGGCGACGGTACGCCGGTCGCGGCCGCCGCCCTCGGAGTCCTGTTCTTCCTGGCCCGGCTGCTCGCCGCGCACGGGCTGCCCGAGCCGGGCACCGTCGCACTCGCCGCCGCCTGTGCCCTGGAGGCCGCCGCCCCCGCCCTCGTCCTCGCCGGACGGCTGCCCGGCCTCGAACCGCTGGCCCGGCCCGTCCACGCGCTCGTCGCGGCGGGCTATCACTGGGGCAGGGCCTTCTATGTGCGCCTAGAGCCGGGCATCACGCCCGCGCACATCGCCGTCCTGCGACCGTCCCCGCCGACCGGAGGG
>NZ_JBEXSI010000139.1:0-3331 GCF_040613515.1 Streptomyces sp. NPDC006261 | reverse complement strand
TCCAGCACCGGACGCGAACCCCCCACCGACAGATGCCCCGCCACACCCGCCACCGTCGGAGCATCGAACAACGCCCGCAACGGCAACTCCACACCGAGCACCCGGCGAATCCGGCTCACCAACCGCGTCGCCAACAGCGAATGACCACCCAGATCGAAGAAGTCGTCATCCACCCCCACCACCGGAACACCCAGCACATCCGCGAAAAGGGCGGCGAGGACCTGCTCCTGCGGGGTGCGGGCGGCCCGCCGGGGGGTGACCTCGTACTCCGGCGCGGGCAGCGCCGCCCGGTCGAGCTTGCCGCTCGGCGTACGCGGCACGGCGTCGAGCACGACGAAGGCGGCGGGCACCATGTAGTCGGGCAGTCGGTCGCGTGCCGCGTCCCGCACCGCGGCCACCGAGATTCCGCTCTCGCCCTCGGGGACCAGGTAGGCGACCAGCCGGCTGACGCCGTCCTGGTGGTCGTGGGCGGTCACCACGGCCTGGGCCACCTCGGGCCTGCGGCGCAGTACCGCCTCGATCTCGCCGGGTTCGACGCGGAAGCCACGGATCTTCACCTGATTGTCGGCTCGGCCCAGGTATTCGAGCTGCCCGTCGGCGTTCCAGCGGGCGAGGTCGCCCGTACGGTACATCCGCGCGCCCGGCGAGCCGAAGGGGCCGGCGACGAACCGCTCCGCCGTCAGCCCTGGCCGCCCGACGTATCCGCGTGCGAGGCCCGCTCCCGACACGTACAGCTCCCCGGGTACGCCTACGGGGACGAGGTCGAGCCGGTCGTCGAGCACCAGTGCGGCCAGCCCCGCCAGCGGTCGGCCGATCGGGACCGGGCCACGCTCCCGGCCGGTCAGCAGCGGGCTCATCGCGGCGCCCACGGTCGACTCGGTGGGACCGTACGCGTTGATCATCCGGCGTCCCGGGGCCCACCGCGCGGTCACGTCGGGCGGGCACGCCTCGCCCGCGACCGCCAGCGTGGTCAGGCCGGTGAGCCGGTCCGGGCCGTCCATGTCCTCCAGGGTGGCCAGGACGGACGGCGGGAGCGTCGCGTTGGTGATCCGCTCGCGGTGGAGCAGTTCGGCCAGTTCCCGTCCGGCGATCCCGGTCTCCTCGGGCACCACCAGCGTCGCCGCGGCGCCGAAGGCGGTCACCATCTCCGAGACCATGGCATCGAAGCTGGACGGCGAGAACTGCAGCACCCGGTCTCCGGAACCCAGTCCGAAGGCGGCTCGCTTGGCCGCCGCCAGGCCCGCGATTCCGGCGTGCGTGACCTCGACACCCTTGGGGCGGCCGGTCGAACCGGAGGTGTAGATCAGGTACGCGGCGTACGCCGGGTCGACCTCGATGCCGGGGCCGGTGCCGGGGCAGTCCGTGAAGTCCTGGCGTACCCACGCGTCATCGAGCACCACCGAAGGCGCCGCGTCACCGAGCATGTACGCCCGCCGCTCGGCGGGGTAGTCCGGGTCCACCGGCACGTACGCCGCACCGGTCTTCATCACACCGAGCAGTGCCGCCAGCAGGCCGGGCCCGCGGCGCATCAGCAACGCCGCCCGTCCGCCCGGGCCGAGTCCCTGGCCGCGCAGCTGCCAGGCGACGCGGTTGGACCAGGCGTCCAGTTCGGCGTACGTCAGCTCCTCGTCGCCCCACGCGACGGCGGGCGACGTTGGGGCGCGTCGTACGGCGTCCGCGAACAGGCCGGGCAGGGTGAGCGGTTCGAGGACCGCGCGGCCGCGGGTGCCATCGGACACGGGTCCGGCGGATGCGGCGCCGGCGGCCGTCGGCAGGTCACGCACTCCCGACCATCCGAGCAGCCTGCGACGCTCCTGCGGGACGAGCAGGTCGAGGGTGTCGACCGCGCGGTCCGGGTCGGCCGCCGCGGCGGTCAGCAGCCGCGTGAGCCTCGCCCCGAACGCCTCGGCGGTGGCGGGATCGTAGAGGTCGGTGGCGTACGCGAGGAAACCTGAGATCCCCGCCGGACCGCCGCTCTCGTCGAAGGTCTCGCCGATGTTGAGCAGCAGATCGAACTGGGAGCTGCCCCGCCCCGGGTTCTCCAGCCGTGCCCGCAGACCGGGCAGGTCGAAATTGGCCTCGGTGGTGTTCTGAAGGGTGAGCATGATCTGGACGAGAGGGTGGTGTCCGGGTGAGCGCTTCGGGTTGAGCTTCTCCACCAGGTACTCGAAGGGGACGTCCTGGTGGGCGTAGGCGGCCAGACTCGTCCCCCTCACCTGCGTCAGCAGATCGGCGAAGGCCGGGCGCCCCGAGGTGTCGGTCCGCAGGATCAGCGTGTTGACGAAGAAGCCGACCAGGTTCTCCAGACTCTCATCGGTACGTCCGGCGATGGGTGAGCCCACGGCGATGTCCGACCCCGCACCCAGTCTCGACAGCACTGCCGCCAGGCCCGTGTGCAGGACCATGAACAGCGTCGCGTCCGCCGAACGGGCCAGCTCCCGCAGAGCGGTATGCGTCGCGGCGTCGATCTCGAACGGCAGCATCTCGCTGCGGTGGGACGCCTCGGTCGGCCGCGGCCGGTCGGCGGGGAGGGAGACGATGTCAGGCAGGCCGTTCAGGTGATCGGTCCAGTAGGCGGCTTGGTGCCGCAGCAGGCTGTCCGGGTCGGTGTCCTCGCCGAGCAGTTCGTGCTGCCAGAGGCTGTAGTCGGCGTACTGCACCGGCAGCGCCGACCACGTCGGCGGCTCACCGGTGCGGCGGGCCGCGTATGCGGCCACCAGGTCCTCGGCCAGGTGCGCCATCGACCAGCCGTCACTGGCGATGTGGTGCATCACCAGCATCAGGACGCTCTCGTCCGGTTGGACGGTCAGCAAAGTGGCCCGCAGCGGGATCTCCCGGTCCAGCTCGAATCCGTACCGGGCCAGGTCGTGCACGAGCCGATCGCGCCGCTCCTCCGACTCCGCGGCCTCGGTGGTGAGGGTGAGGTGGGCTTCGGTGGGCGTGAGAATGCGCTGATACGGTTCCCCGTCGAGGTCGGGGAAGACCGTCCGCAGCGGCTCGTGCCGGGCGATCACGTCGTTGAGCGCCGCCTCCAGCGCCGGGATGTCGAGGTCACCGGTCAGCCGCAGCACCAGCGGAATGTTGTAGATCGCCGAGGCGCCCTGGAACTTGTAGAGGAACCACAACCGTCGCTGCGCGAACGACAGCGGCAGGCGCCCGGGACGCTCCCGGCGTGCCAACACCGGACGCGAGCCGGCATCCGACAGGTGTCGCACGAGCCCCGAGGCGGTCGGCCGGTCGAACAGCGTGCGCAACTGCAGGTCCACGCCCAGTACCGCACGTATCCGGTTGATCAGGCGGGTCGCGAGCAGGGAGTGTCCGCCCAGGTCGA
>NZ_JBEXSI010000138.1:0-3759 GCF_040613515.1 Streptomyces sp. NPDC006261 | reverse complement strand
TCCTGGCCGCGTTCAGCGGCATCTCACCCCACTTCCGGCCCCGCCGCCATCTGATGACCGCCGCCCACTACCGAGCCGAAATGACCATCCGCTTCGCCATCTGGGACCAGATCACCGGCCAGCCCGCTGAAGCCTGAGCACCAGTCCGAAACCCCAGCCCCACCACGCCCCGACGCACCGTCAGAGACCCACGCACCCAACAACGTGACAGCACCAGTACAGGTCCACTTGCGCGGAACTGAGCCGCTTGGGATACCGTTCCGCCGAACCCGAGAGCATGGGGGAGCGGGAAACATCACAGGTGCTGACCAAGGTATTCGCGGCGCTGCGCACAAAGGGTGTGAAGCCTTCCGCCGTAGCAGCGGAACTGGGGCTGACGAGCGAGGAGATGAACAAACTTCTGTTCGGCCTCACGCTCACAACCGTCGCCGGCGGTGGACAGCAAACCGCACCCATTCCCACGCGACACCTGTCCGCAGTCAGCTCACCTCCTTCTACAGCCGCTCGTCCGCCGTCGAATTCCGCACACGCGTTCGCTAGGCCCTGAGTTCGCTGCTTGGATAGGTCAGTTCTCTGGTCGAGTCGGGCCCAAAGCCCCGGGAGGCCGGTGGGGAGGTGGCCGCCTGGCGAGCCTTCACCCATCGCAACAGACCTGTTGCGGTAGGTGCGGCGTGTTGGAATCGGCGGCGGCCGTGTCGCTGGCCGGATGCTCCGGAAAGCCATCGGGAGACGATGTCAGGTGGCGGAGGCCGCCGTCGGCTCGAAGCCGGCGAGCAGTTCCTCCAGTGCCTGCTGGTCCGGTCCCGTCCAGGGGTCCGCCGTCGGTGCCGTGTGCAGCATGTCGAGGAAGTCGGCGGTGTGCCCGACGGCAGGCGGCAGGTGGGTACTGAGCACGGCCTCCGGTGCCGCGGCCCGGAGAGGCTGGAAGGTGGCCTCGTAGGCCTGCTCGTCGACAAGACGTACCCACGGGCTGTCCACGGTTGCCCACAGGAGCTGGCCGGCGCGAAGCAGGTCGGCCGGGATGGCGTCGGCGTTGTCGCTGGCGGCCAGTTCAGGGCTGGGCAGCGGGGCGCCGAAGCAGTCGGAGCTGAATACCGTCCGGGACCGGTCGTCGTGGAAGCCGACCGTCGCCGGGCTGTCGTACAGCGGCGGCCGGAAGGCGTGCAGCACCCGGTCGCCCACGTTGAGTGTCTGGCCGGGGTTGACCAGGTGCACCCGGTCGAGGGGCAGCGGGCGGACGGTGGACATGATGCCCATGCCCAGGAAGGTGGTCACCACTTTCGCCCGCGGTGCGGCTGCCAGCAGGTCGAAGAGCGCGCCGGTGTGGTCCCGGTCCGGGTGGGTGAGCCAGATCCACCGGACGTCCGCGGGGTCCATGACCGACCCCAGCGCGTCCATGAGGCCCCGGTCGGGCAGGCTCAGGCCGGTGTCGACGACCACGGGTTCGGCGGCGTGCAGGACGAAGGCGTTCACGGTGAGAAACCCGATGCCGGGCACCGGCAGTTGGTCGTTGAGGACGCTGACGTCCCGCCCGATTCGGTGAGTTCGCATGATGTTTCCTCGGGTGGTTTCCGGAGCCTCGCGGTGAGGCTCAGAACGGCACGAGCTGGCCGAGCAGCCCGCTTCCTGCGATGCGGCCGGAGAGCGCGCGGCAGAACTCGACGGCGTCCTCGGTGATTTCCTCGATCTCACCCGCCCTTTCAGCGACGCTGAATACCCCTCCGGCCGGCCCGGTCAGGGTGAGGCGGAACGGCCGGCCGTGACGACGGGCCCACTCCGCGACGACGTCGGCCACCAGCCGTCCGTCGTGCTCGGCGGTGAGCAGTGGCTCGCGGCCGGTGGCACGGCAGATGTCGGTTCGGTGCATCCACGGATCCCGCGTAGAGATGACGTCGAAGAGGTAGCCCAGCCGCCAGAACTCGGCGGTGCCGTCCTCCAGCTCCTGCTTCATGGGGAGCGCCCGCACAGGGGCGGGCAGTCGGCGGCGTGCCCGGGCGGCACGGGGACCCGCGGTGGTGAGCCGGTCGAGGAGCTGCTGCCGGCTGAGCTCAGCCCGCTCGGCTACCTGGACCTCGGTCATGCCGTCGATGGTGGGTCGCCCTTCGGCGGCCTTCCGCCCGGCCCGGAACACGTGGACGAACTCGCGGAAGGAGCTGGTGCTCTCCATCATGCCGAGGATGTGCCCGAGTAGCGCGCGGACGTCCCAGGCCGGGCACTCGGTCCGCTGTGCCCAGTCCTGCGGCTCCAGGGAGCGCGCCAGTTCGACCACGCGCCGCAGCTCCTCCGCCGCGAGCACGGAGGCCTCCTGGTGCCGCAGCGGCGGGGGGACCCCGGCTGTCCTATGTGTGCTGGTCACGACGTTCACTCACCTTTCCGCGGGTGTGTCTGGTGTGCGTAGAACATCTCCACGGCCTCGTCGGCCAGCCGGGTCCAGCGGTCCCCTCCGGGATCGTTAGAAATCTGCTGGTCCGCCAGTCCGGTGGAGAGGGCCGTCAGGAGGTCGAGGGCTCCGGGGTCGAAGATGCCAACGTCGGCCAGTTGGGCGCGCAGCGCTTCCAGAGCCTCGACGGCTACCGCGTAGGACGCGGTGGACGGCTCGAAACCCGGGACGGGCCGTTGGCACAACAACTGGTAGCGGGCCGGGTTCTGCGTGAAGAAGTCGAGGAAGAACCGGATGATTGCTTTGAGATCGGTAAGCGGCTCACCGGTCATCGACACCTGCCTGCGAGCCGCCATGAACTGGCGCCACCCCTGCTCGGACATCGCGTCGTACAGGGCGAACTTCGAGCCGAAGTACGAGTACAGGGAAGGCGGCTGCATCCCCACCTTGCGCGCCACGCCCTTGAGCGTCATGCCGCCGATACCCTCGGCTTCCGCGACCTGCCATGCCGCCCGCAGGATCTCGCCCATGGTCTCCGAACGCCGTTCGGCTTGCCTATCGCGCATCGGTTCTCCTAACCCGATTCCATCTTCCTCCTCTCAAGAACGGCGGTCAATACGCATAAGGGACATTTCCGACCTTCGGCCCGTGCCGATCTCCCGGCTGTTCCGGCCTTGGGGCACAGCGGTACAGCTTGTTCTTCATCATCCTCGGTCTATGGTGCGAGCTGGCGAGCGCTGGACGTCAAACGCGCGTCGGTGCTGCTTTCGCCGACTCGCCTCGATTGTGCACACGACTGTCAAGCAGACCAGAGCTGCGGCCAGTGAGGTTTTCTCAGCGATTGCCGCTTATGCCCTAGTAGGTTCCTCGCCAGGTTGGTGGAGCTGGTCGCGGAGCCGGTTGACGGTGCGGGTGCGGTCGGCGACCAGGTCGGCCCGGCGAGCGGTGAGGGTCTTGAGCTCGGTCGTGATCTCGTCGCCCGGGCGGATCGGGTGCAGATCACGGCGCATGCGGGCCTGGTCCGCGATGATCGCGGCGTCCCGGGCGTCCGTTTTGCCCTCGCCCCGGTAGCCGCTGGACGCCCGGTTCACCGCACGGCCGGAGAGGTAGAGCACGGTCTGACCGTGGTTGAACAGGAGCGTCAGGAGCAGGGACGCTCCGCCGTCGACCAGGCCCATGGCCCAGGTGACCTCGTCGCCCAGGTCCAGCACGTCGCTGAGCAGTGTAAGACGCTGTTGTCTTTCCGAGTCTGACGACTGTGTTTTCGCTGGTCATGGGTAGGGGCGGCGTCGGTGTGGGAGTGATGGGGTGTCTTCGTCGCTCTCGTGGAGGTCGCGAATGCCGTCGGTTGTCGGACTGCTGGAACAGCACGAACTTGC
>NZ_JBEXSI010000137.1:0-3927 GCF_040613515.1 Streptomyces sp. NPDC006261 | reverse complement strand
GGACCGACCAACTCCGCGGCACCGTCCGCTTCGCCGACACCATCACCACCCTCCACCACCACGGCACCACCACCTACATCGAAATCGGCCCCGGCCGTACGCTCAGCGCGCTGGTCCAGGAGAACGTGGAGAGCGTGCCGGTGGTACGGCCGCTGCTGCGCCGGTCCGCGCCGGAGCCGGCGACGCTCGTCGCGGCGGTCGGAGAGCTGCACGACGCCGGGGTGCGGGTCGACTGGGAGGCGTTCTTCGCGGGCCGCGGGGCCCGCCGTGTGACGCTGCCGACGTACGCGTTCGAGCGCCGGCGCTACTGGCTGGAGGCGGGTCCGGCCGGGTCCGACGCCGCCGAGTGGGGTCTGCGGTCCACGAGCCATCCGTACCTCGGGGTCACCGTGCCGCTGGCCGGTGGCGAGGGCACGGTGTTCTCCGGGCGGGCCGTTCCGCGCCGGGACGCCTGGCTGGCCGAGCAGGTGATCGTCGACGAGCCTGTCCTGCCTGTCACCGCGCTGGTGGACACGGTGCTGCGGGCGGGCGCGGAACTGGGCTGCGGTGTGCTGCGCACGTTCGACGTAGCGGCACCGCTGATCGTCCCGGCGGCCGGTGCCGTACAGCTTCAGGTCTCCGTGGGCGAGCCGGCCGCGGACGGACGGCGTGCGGTACGGGTCTTCGCGCGGCCCGACGACCGGGACGGAGTCTGGCAGCCGGCGGCCGAGGGCGTCCTCTCCACCGGAGACGTCCCGGCACCGGACGCGGCCGGTGAACCCTTCACCGTCCGGATACCCGAGCGGCTGCGCGGCGAGACGGACCGCTTCGGCCTCCACCCGGCCCTGCTGGACGCGGTACTCGCCGCGCTTCCGGCCACCGCTGCGCCCGGCCACATCGCCTTCCCGTCGCGGTGGCGCGGCGTCCGGCTGTACGCCACCGGCGTGACGCTGGCCGAGGCCTCGCTGACGGACCTCGGTGACGGTGCGTTCGCGGTGCGGCTGACCGACGAAGCCGGCCGGCTGGTCGCCACCGTCGCCTCGGTCGCCTTCGTGGAGCTGCCGGAAGCCCGGTTCAGCGGTGCGCGTGACTCGGCGTTCGCGGCTCTGCTGGAGCGGGGCTGGGTTCCGGTGCCGGCTGCTGCTTCCGGCGAGCCGTTCGCCTGGGGCGTCCTCGGTCCTTGGGCCGGAGCCACGCCGGCCGGCGCTGTTGTCCTGGCTGACGCGGCGGAGGCGGCCTCCGGTGGAGAGTTCGAGGCCGTACTCTTCGGCCCTCGGGTGCCGGACAGCGGCGATCCGGTCGGCGCGGTGCATGCGCTGACCCGTCAGGTGCTGGCCGTCCACCAGGAGTGGCTGGCGCACGAGCGGCTGATGGAGACGCCGCTCGTGGTGGCGCTGCGCGACGGGTCCGGTCCGGTGGTCTCGGCGCTGCGCGGCCTCGTGCGGTCGGCCCAGGCCGAGGCGCCGGGCCGGATCGTCCTGGCCGAGGTGCAGGGCGACACCCCCGAGGTGTACGAGGCGCTGGCCTCGGCCGTCCGCTCCGGTGAGCCGGAGGTCTCGGTCCGGGGCGCGAGCGTGCAGGCGCCGAGGCTGCGGAAGGTGACGGAGCCGGCCGAGCCGGCCGAGGCCCCGTGGAACCCGGACGGGACCGTCCTCATCACCGGAGGCACCGGCTCGCTCGGCGGAGTCTTCGCCCGGCACCTGGTGGTCCGGCACGGTGTGCGGCATCTCCTGCTCGCCGGCCGCTCCGGTACGGAGTCCGCCGCGACGGCCCTGCTCCGCGAGGAGCTCGGTGCGCTGGGTGCGACGGTGACGGTGGCGGGAGGCGACCTCGCGGACCGGGACGAGGTGGCGCGTCTGCTCGGGCGCATTCCGGCGGAACACCCGCTGACCGGAGTCGTCCATGCGGCGGGCACCGTGGACAACGCGATGGTCGCCACGCTGACACAGGAGCAGCTGGCCTCGGTGCTGGAACCCAAGGCCGACGCCGCCTGGCACCTGCACGAACTGACCCGTGGTCTGCCGCTGAGCGCCTTCGTCCTCTTCTCGTCCAGCACGGGCTCTCTCGGTGGTCCCTGCCAGGCCAACTACGCGGCCGGCAACGCCTTCCTCGACGGCCTGGCCGAACACCGGGCCGCCGCAGGCCTGCCCGCGGTCTCCATCGGCTGGGGGCTCTGGGCGCGGGACACCGGGCTCGGCGCGACGCTCGGAGAAGGTGAGCGGACCAGGTTCGCTCGGGAAGGGTTCCGGGCGGTCACGGACGAGCAGGGCCCGGCCCTGTTCGACGCGGCGCTGACGCTCGGCCGGCCGGTTCTGACGGCACTCCCGGTCGACGCGGTGGCGCTGCGGGCCCGAGGCGATGTGCCGGCTCTGCTGAGCGGCCTCGTCACGGTGCCGGTCCGGTCGGAGGACCAGGCCGGGGCCGGTGTGGAGTCCGGCGTACCGCTGGGGCACCGGATCGCCGGCCTTCCCGCCGAACAGCGGTACGAGGCCGTGGCCCAGGTGGTCCGGGCCACGCTCGCGGTGGTGCTCGGCCATCCGGACCCGGACGCCATCGACGAGGAACGGCCCTTCCAGGAGCTCGGGTTCGACTCCCTCACGGCCGTCGATCTCCGTAACCGGCTCGGCCTGGCCGTCGGCCTCAAGCTGCCCGCCACGCTGGTCTTCGACTTCCCGACACCCGCGGCGCTCTCCGCGCACATCCTCGCGAAGGCGGCGCCGGAGGCCGGTGCCGGGACGGGCGGTGATGCGCTGGCCGAGCTCGACCGGCTGGAGTCGGCGCTCGACTCGGTGGCGGAGGAGGGCGGGGAGCGTGACGCGCTCGCGGCGCGGCTGCAGTCGCTGCTGTCCCGGGTCAACGGAACGTCCGTCGCGGCGGGCACGGCCTCCCCGGCGCGGCCGGAGGCGGAGGACGTCAGCTCGTACACCTCCGCGGACGAGATCTTCGACTTCATCGACCACCAGCTCGGCCGTACGTCCGGCTGATCACCAGTCCCCCAGCCAGTCCCCCAGCACGTGTTCCGAGGAGATGTGGGTGTCGCATGTCTGACCCAAGCAAGGAAGAGAAGCTCGTCGAGTACCTCAAGTGGGTGACGGCCGATCTGCAGAAGGCGCGTCAGCAGATCGCCGAGCTGGAGGCGGCGGCCGACGAACCGGTGGCGATCGTGGGGATGGCGTGCCGCTATCCGGGCGGCGTCTCCTCGCCGGACGAGCTGTGGCGGCTGGTCGCCGACGAGGTCGACGCGATCTCGCCGTGGCCGACCGACCGGGGCTGGGACACCGAGGGCCTGTACGACCCGGAGCCCGGCACACCCGGCAGGTCGTACACGAAGGAGGGCGGCTTCCTGGAGGGCGCCACCCGGTTCGACGCCGAGTTCTTCGGGATCTCGCCGCGTGAGGCGGTCGCCATGGACCCGCAGCAGCGGGTCCTCATGGAAAGCACCTGGGAGGTCTTCGAGAACGCGGCCATCGACCCGGCCTCGCTCAAGGGCAGCCGGACCGGGGTCTTCGTCGGGGTGGTGGAGGAGAGCTACCTCGGTCTGGAGGCGCCGATCGAACTCCAGGGCTACCTCATGACCGGCAAGCTGGGCAGCGTGGCGTCGGGGCGTATCGCGTACACGCTGGGGCTGGAAGGTCCCGCCGTATCCATCGACACGGCGTGCTCCTCGTCCCTGGTGGCGTTGCACCTCGCGGTGCAGTCGGTGCGCTCGGGCGAGTCGGATCTCGCGCTCGCCGGCGGCTCCACGGTCAACGGCGACCCCGGCGGCTTCGTGGACTTCTCGCAGCAGCGCGGGCTCGCCGCCGACGGCCGGATCAAGTCGTTCTCGGCTACGGCGGACGGTACGGCGTGGTCGGAAGGGGTGGGCCTGTTGCTGGTCGAGCGCCTTTCGGACGCCGAGCGCAACGGCCACCACATCCTCGCGGTCATCCGTGGCAGCGCGGTCAACCA
>NZ_JBEXSI010000136.1:0-3939 GCF_040613515.1 Streptomyces sp. NPDC006261 | reverse complement strand
TCGGTCGAACTCGGTTCGGTGGGCGGGGTGTTGCCGTTGGTGTTGTCCGCGAAGACAGCGACGGCGCTACGCGCCCAAGCCCGCCGACTCCACGACTTCCTTTCGGACGATCCCGGTCCGAGGGACCGGGTCACGGAGCAGGACCGCGGCACGGACCGGAGCGCCGCCGGGGATCCCGGCTCCACCGTCGCCGGCACCGGACGCGAGGCCCCCCTGGATCCGGCCGCCGTCGCCTACACCGCCGCCAGCGTCCAGTCCGGGTTCGACCACCGGGCCGCTGTGCTGCCGGGCGAGGGCGGGGACTACCGGGCGGGGCTCCAGGCCCTGGCGACCGGGCGGACGGACGACCTGCTGTCCACCGGGACCGTGAGCGCGCGGAGCCGGACCGTGTTCGTCTTCGGTGCTGGTGCTGGTGCTGGTGCTGGTGCTGGCGCTGGTGCTGGTGCTGGTGCTGGTGCCGGTGCCGGCTCGGGCGAGGCCACGGCCGACACGGGTCCCGAAGCCGTCTCCGCTGCGCGTGAGTTGCTGGGCGCCTCACCCGTGTTCGCCGACCAGGTGCGTGCCTGCGCCGCCGCACTCGCCCCCCACCTCGGACGGAACGTCGGCGAGATGTCACCCGCCGACCCGCCGGAGGCCGTCGCCTTCGTGGTCGGGATCGGGCTGGCCCGGCTCTGGGAGCGGTACGGCGTACGACCTGACGCGGCACTGGGCCAAGGCGTGGGCGAGATCGTGGCCGCCCACGTCACCGGAGCGCTGGACCTCGCGGAGGCGGCGCGGCTGTGTGCGGCCTTCGTGCGCGGCGACTCCGTGGAGGAACTGCGTGCGGCCCTCTCCGTGACGGCCCCGCGCCGGACGACGGCCGACCTCTGCTCATCGCGGACCGGGCTGCCGCTCGACGCCCGCCGCGAGGTGGCCTCCGAGAACTGGCTCCGCGGCCTGCGGGAGACCGTCGGTCTCGACACCGCGCTGCGGCACCTCACGGAGAACGGGCATCGAACGATCGTCGCCATGCCGTCCGCCGGCCGGTTCGTCGGAGCACTCCGTGACCGGGACGCCGACCGTGTGGTCGTGCTGGACGCCCTACGCCCCGGCTCCAGCGGCGCGGCCGGTCTCCTGAACGCACTGACCGCCGCCTACACCCGCGGGCTGCCGGTCGACTGGAAGGCCGTCCTGCCCCGGCGGCCGCTGGTCGTGCTGCCGACCTACCCGTTCGAGAGGCGGCGGTACTGGCTGAACGCCGACGCGCCCCGCCGGGCGCACAGCGGCGCACATCCGCTTCTCGACACCGCAGTCTCCCTCGCGGACCGCGACGCCCAGGCGTTCTCCGGCGTCCTGTCCACCTTCACCCATCCCTGGCTGGCCGATCACACGATCGCCGGGGAGGCCGTGGTGCCGGGAGCAGCGCTCGTCGAACTGGCCGCGCACATCGCCGCGCTCGACGGCGCCGCGACGGTCACGGAATTGACCCAGGAAGCGCCGGTCAGGCTCTCCGCGGACGGCAGGACGGTCGAGGTCCAGTTCGTGGCCGGCGCGATCGGTGCGGCAGGTGAGCGGCCGTTCACCCTGTACGCGCGTAGTGCGCGTACAGGAGATGCCGAGGCCCCCGACTGGACCCGGCGTGCGACCGGGACGCTCGCACCGCGCGCGCCCCGTACACCCGCCGACTTCGACCTGGCCGCATGGCCGCCCCCGGGCGCGGAGCCCGTCGCCATCGACGGGCTCTATGATCGGCTGGCCGAGGCCGGGTACGGGTACGGCCCCGCCTTCCGCGGACTGCGAGCCGTCTGGCGGCTGGGTGCGGACACCTGTCTCGACGTACGGCTGCCCGCCGGAACCGATACGTCGGGGTACGGACTGCACCCGGCGCTGCTGGACGCCGCGCTGCACGCGACCATGTGGCAGGCCGCAACCGATGGTCGCGTACGGCTGCCCTTCTCGTGGAGTGGCGTCCGGTTGTACGGGACCGGGGCGACGGAGCTGCGCGTGCGAGTCTCGCCCGCCGGCCCGGACACGGTGGCCCTGCGGATCGCGGACCAGTACGGGACGCCGATGGCCGCCGTGGACTCGCTGATGCTGCGGGCGCCGTCGGCCGACCCCGCGTACGACGGACTCTTCCAGGTGGCGTGGCGTCCCCTGGCCGAAGGCTCCACGGCCCAGGCGGCCCCGGACGCCGACGCCTGCTGGGTACTCGACCCCACCTCTGCGCCGGGCCTCACCACCGTTGCGGATGTCTCGGCGGCGGGGGCGCGCGTCGACGCCGGGGCTCGGCCGCCGGCCGTCGTACTCGTGCCCTGCCTGCCGACGTCAGCGGAGGACGGCGGGGCTCGGACGACCGAGGGTGTCCGGCGTGTCGCCCGGGAGACCCTGGGGCTGTTGCAGAGCTGGCTGGCGGACCAGCGGTTCGCCGACACCCGGCTGGTGTTCGTGACGAGGGGGGCGGTGCGCACCGCCACCGGATCCGACGAGGCCCCGGTGGATCTGGTACACGCACCTCTGTGGGGACTCATCCGCACCGCGCAGTCGGAGGAGCCGGGCCGCTTCGTCCTCCTCGACTTGGACCAGGACCTCGACGCGACCGGCCTCGGGCACGCTGCCCTGGCTGCGGCGGCGACCGGCGACGAACCGGAACTCGCTCTGCGTGAAGGCGCGTTGTTCGTGCCCCGACTGATCCCGGTGACGGGGCCCGGCGCCGGCCCGGCCCCGGACCCAGCCCCGCAGGGGACCGTTCTGGTGACCGGCGGCACGGGCGCCCTCGGTGCCCGTATCGCTCGGCATCTGGTGGCCCGGCACGGCGTACGGCGTCTGCTGCTGACCAGTCGCAGGGGCCCCCAGGCTCCAGGAGCACGCCAACTGGTGGCCGATCTTGAGGAGATGGGCGCCGATGTACGGATCGTCGCCTGCGACTGCGGTGACCGAGAGGCGCTCGCCGCGGTGCTCGCGTCCGTCCCCGCCGCACACCCGTTGACCGGCATCGTCCACGCTGCCGGCATCGTCGAGGACGCGACCATCCGTTCGATGACCGTCGCGCAACTCCATGCCGTATTCGGGCCGAAGGCCGAAGCCGCCTGGAACCTGCATGAGTTGACCCGCTCGGCCCCGCTCGCCTTCTTCGACCTCTTCTCCTCCGCCTCCGGCACGCTGGGTGCCGCCGGACAGGGGAACTACAGCCTGGCCAACACGTTCCTCGACGCCCTCGCCCAGCACCGCGCCGCCCTCGGGCTGCCGGCCCGTTCGCTGGCATGGGGCCTCTGGGGCCTGCCGGACGGGATGGCGGGACGGCTGACGGCGCCCGACGTCCAGCGACTCGCGCGCCGCACGGGTCTGCGGCCGATCGGCGCCGCCCGCGGCCTTCGCATGTACGACGCCGCTCGCACCCTGGATCTGCCGAGCGTGATGGCCGCGGTCCTCGACCCGGCCTTCGCGCCGTCCGCCGCCCCCACCGTCGCCGACTCCGGGGATGCCACGGTCACGGCCGTCGCCGAGTCGGCGGGAACCGCGTGGTCGGAGCGGATAGCCGGTCTGCCGGAGGGGGAGAGGGCGGCGGAGAGCCGGCGACTGGTCGTATCGATCGCCGGCGACGTCATGGGCGGGAGCGGTTTCGACGCCGGACTGGCATTCCGGGACATGGGTTTCGATTCGCTGCTCGCGGTGGAATTGCGTAACCGGCTGTGCGAGGTGACGGGACTGCGGTTGCCGCCCACGGTTGTCTTCGATCACCCGACGCCGCTGGCGTTGGGTACTTTCCTCGGCTCGTTGCTCGTGGATACCTCTTCCGATGTCTCTCCGCCCGCACCATCCCCTGCGAACCTCCCGGCGCCCTCGCGATCGAGGAATTCCCAGTCCGCGGGTGATCCTGTGGTGATTGTGGGGATGGCTTGTCGTTTTCCGGGTGGGGTGGTTTCGCCTGAGGGTTTGTGGGATGTGGTGGTGTCGGGTGGG
>NZ_JBEXSI010000135.1:0-3988 GCF_040613515.1 Streptomyces sp. NPDC006261 | reverse complement strand
CCTGACCTGGCAACGAAGGAGCTCCTGAATCCGCTGGTCAAGCCCGTCCTCACGCCACAACCTGAAGTAGTAGAACACCGCCGACCAGGCCGGCAGGTCATGCGGCAGCATCCTCCACTGACAACCCGTCCGGTTCTGATAGAAGATCGCGTTCACGACCTGTCACGGTCCGCCCGCATCAACGAACTCCCTTCGGAGGACATTCCTATGAGCACCCACCAGGCGCTCGGGGCAGTGGACGGCTGGCCTCGCGGACGCCATCCGGCTGGTCACCAGCGCGCCGGGCGGACCCGCCAAGCCCGGCCCCACCCCAGGCATGGAGGCGGCCGGAACCCTGCTCCGCGCCTGCGAGGACGCCGGCGTCGTCCGCCCCGGAGTGACCCCGGACGACTTCTTCCTCGCCATCGCCGGTCTCTGGCAGATCGATCCGCGCGAGGGCTGGGAGCCGAGGGCCGGCCGGCTGCTGGATTTCATCATGGACGGACTGCGCGTCGGGGCGCCCGGCCGCTGACGGGCCCGCCCGCCACCGGGTGTCGGCGGGCCGTGTGATGATGCCCCGGACAGCGCTCGGACCTGGGGAGGGGCCGAGCACCACGCACGTGACGGGAGCGGCGAGTTGAGCAAGGGCGGGGCGTCCATACCGGACGAGGAGTGGGAGCGTTTCCTCCGGGAGGCCGAGGCCGGGGGCCGGGGAGCGCCCGAGGAGCCGTCGGCTCGGGCCCGGATGGTGGCGCGGCGGCTCCAGGAGGAGTCCGGCCCGCCGGAGGGGTGGCGGACGTACACGCCGGCTCGGCGGCGCAAGGGCAGGGGCTGGGCCGCGCTCGGTCTGGCGGCCGCCGTCGTCGTGGTGGTCGTGGCCGTCGGCCCCTGGGGGATCGGCAGCTGGTTCGACGGCGGCGACGGCGCGAGCGCCACGCCCCTCGCCGCGGAGTCGGAGCGCCCGACCGGTGCGCCCGCCCAGGAGGCCGCGGACCGGCCTCCCACTGTGGACGAGCCGTTCCGGGGGTCGCCGGCCGCGCGATGGAGCGACGGAACGGCGGGCATCCACCTGCCCGAGCCACGGGCGACCGGCTGGATGAGCAGGGCGGAGGTCGCGGACGCGCTCGCGAAGACCCGGGACTTCCTCGTCGCGTCCAGCCTCGACCCCGCCGTACTGCGCGGCGAGCGGCCGGCCGAGGCCATCGGCCTGATCAACCCGCACCAGTCGGATGTGCGGGGTTTCCTCAAGAAGGCGCTCCGCGCGCCCGATCGCGAGAACGACCCGCTCCTGCTGTTCAGCCGCTTCCGGTCCTCCGACGTCCGGCCGGCCGGGGACGTGGTCAAGACCCGCGGCCGGGTCACCTTCCGGGAGGGCGAACGCGGGGCGGTGCAGGTGTCCACCGACGTCACCTACGTCTACCCGGTCGTGCGCGCCGAGGGGGACAGTGACGAGGTCGCGCGCACTATCGTGCGCCGCGAGGTGGTGGTGAGCTGGGACGACCCGGCGAAGATCGTGATCGAGCCGGGGACGTTCTCCCTCGTCTCCTACAAGGTGGACACCACCAACGGCGGTTGCGACACCTACACCGGCTATCTGACCCCCGCGTTCCGCGCCGAGCGTACGGCCGCCGAAGCGCGCGACGGTGCCGAGGTCGACCCGTACGACCGGAGCACGTCGATGGAGGAACGTATGCGGGAAGGCGACGACGAGGGCTGCGGAACCGCCACCCGCTCCTGAACGGGGGCGGTCCGCGCCCCGCGCGTGGAGCGTTCACGGCGGATCTCCTCACGAAACACCTGCCGCTCAGCGGTCAGGCCCCCACCTTCCGGATGGCGAATGCCACCGGCATACCGCAGGGATCATGGGCCGTCATCACCGACGACAACCCGAAAACCTCAGTAGCCGCTGGCGCTACCGGTGCTCGAACCGGCCATACGGCTGCAGACGCTCACCGGCACCGCCCAGCCACTCGCCTGTCCGAGGTTCGAAGGCGATCGGCACATCGCTCTCCGGTTCGGGGATGAAAGGCATCCCCACCGTGTCCCACACGAAGGTGTGCAAAAAGTCGGTGAAGCCGCCGTCGAAGGGCACGACGTCATCGCTCTCGCCGGGGTGCCCGACGATCGTCCATTCGTTCGGGTCGTTCGCCGATGTCTTCCAGTAGAAGACGTCACTGGCGGTGGTGTGCCCCCAGGGCAACCATCCGTCGGGCTCGGGGAACAAGGGGGACACGGTGGCGGAGGCTTCTGGTGGGCAGGGTGCCGAGCGGCGGCCCTCGGCGATCGCGGGCCATATTTCACGCGTCCTACGCGACCCCCGCCCCCTACGATCACCTGGTACGACTGCTGGAGGGGCGGGAATGCTCGAGGACATCGAGGACGGGACAGCGGCAGCGACGCGGCTCGCGGGAGGTGCGCCGCTTCGAAGCACGCTGGATGTCGCCGACCCCGCTGACTGGCTCGCACTGGATGCAGGAGTGCGTGAGGTGGCCTGGCACCGCCCGCAGTTCCTGCCGGGGTGGGAACACTCCGCCCCACTGCCCGCCGACCTGACTCAGCTCGGCGAGTCTCGGCTCGCGCTCGCCCTCTGCCACCGCGACGGGCGGATCCGTCAGGAGGCAGTGCGCCAGTCGGTCCGGTGCCCCGGTCTGCTGCCGTTGGTCGTGATCCGCTGCGCCGATTGGGTCGGCCCAGTGCGCGAGCACGCCCGGCAGTTGCTGAGCGAGACCCTGAACGTGGACTCCGCCCTCGACCTCGCGCCGCTCATCCTCCGCGTCGGCCGCCGCGACAGAGGTGCCTTCGGCGTCGATGTGCTCGGCCAGACCCTGCGCCAGGCATCCCACGGGCAGCTCGCTGTTCTCTTCGCTGACCCCGACCGCATCGTCCGGCGGTTCGCGTATCGGCTGGCCATCGAGGGCCAGTTGCTCCGTCCCGATGAGCTGGCCCACGCGGCCGCCGGGGACCAGGACACGGTGGTCCAGGACCTGTGTGCCACAGCGGCGCTCACGACTCTGGGGGATGAGGATGTCTACGAGGGTGTGCTGCCTCCACTGCTGTCCGCACGTAACCCGCGTACCCGTTCGGCCGGCGTCACCGCGCTGAGACGGGCGGGCCGGTCAAAGCAGGCGGAGCCGTTTCTCAGCGACCGATCCGCGCTCGTGCGCGCTTGCGCCCGGTATGTCGTACGACAGCAGGGAGGTGACCCGTCGGCCTGGTACCGGGAGCGGTGCGCGGCACCGGACGACCCCGAGTTGCCGCCCGGTGCGGTCATCGGGCTGGCCGAGTGCGGGGACCGCGCGGACGCCGGGCTGCTGCGGCCTCTGCTCGCGCACCCGGCGGCCGGGGTGCGGGCGCGAGCGGTGGCAGGGATGCGGTCACTGGACTGCGCGGATGCCAAGCAGTTGCGGCCGCTCCTCGACGACCCTGCCGCCGGGGTCGTCCGCGAGACCGCCACCTCCCTGCTGCCCTCGGCCAAGGAACTGCCCGCCGACTGGCTCTTGGAGCGCACCAGCGCCGAGCGGCCGCGGCACGTCCGCGTCGCCGCATTCCGGCTGCTCGACGCGCGCGGCGGCATCGTGGCACTACGGGCGGCGGTCGGTCTGTTCGAGGACCCGGATACGAAGCTGCGCACCTGGGCCGCGCAATCAGTGCAGCGCTGGCATCCGTCGCCGGATGGGCGGCGCGGCGACGCGGAGGTGGGTGAACTGCTCGACAGGAGCCGACAAATCTTCAGCGACCACGTGCTGCGTCGGCGCAAGTGGGAAGCCGGGGTGGGCAGCTGAGACTGCACCACGGTCCAGAACGCTGCTCAGCACTCGCCGTCCGGTGGCCCTGGTGACAGCACGCCTGCCTTGGTGACAACTATCGTGCTTTGGCTCATCAGACAGGTCTACAGCACGCCTGAATTACGCGCTGCTAGTGTCCTGAGTCGCTAGTTCGCTTGCGGTTGTAGGGTGGAACGATGCCTGGTCCGAAGCCGTTGCCGCTGGAGCTGTCCGACCATGAACGC
>NZ_JBEXSI010000134.1:0-4158 GCF_040613515.1 Streptomyces sp. NPDC006261 | reverse complement strand
GGGGCGAAGCGGTCGGCGATCTCCCTGACCGCGTCGAGCGAGGCGTTGTCGCCGCTGACGTAGACCGTCGGCAGGCCCTCGCCCGTCAGGACGAAGCCGACGACCTGGCCGGCGAAGGGCTCGATCTCCTCACGCGCGCCGGGGCCGTGGATGGCCGGGACGCCGGTCACCGTGATGGTGCCGCCGCCCGGACGCTCCAGCTCTACCGTCTCCCAGTCGGCCAGGCCCTTGGCCTTCGCCCCGAGGCGCTCGCCGCCAGCGGGGGTGGTGAGGGTGAGGGGGACGTCGGCGAGCAGGGCGCGGCCGGAGGTGTCGAGATTGTCGGCGTGCTCGTCGTGGGAGAGCAGGACCACGTCGACGGGGCCGACATCGGCGGGCGTAGCGGTGGAGGGCGCGGTCTTGACCAGGGTCGGGCCGCCGGGCGCGGGGTAGTCGCCGGGGCCGTCGAAGGTGGGGTCGGTCAGGAAGCGCAGGCCGCCGTACTCGAACAGGGCGGTCGGACCGCCGAACGTGCGGACCGGGAACTGGTTGGCGTCGAGCTGGGACATCATGTCTCCGTTTCTCACGAGAAAAACCTGCGGTTGGCGTGACACCAGGCTAGGCAGGTGTCACGGAAAAACGCAAGCGCTACCATGAGAAGTATGGATGACACCCTGGCCGCCGACGTGGCGCCGATTGCTCTGCCCCCGGCACCGGGTGCCGACCGGTACCGCTCCCTGGGCTTCGCCGACACCGCCGCCACCCTGCCCGCCGGCCAGAGCTACGACCTGCTCGCCGCCCCGCAATCCGCCATGCGCTGGCTCGCCGCCCACGACCTGACCACCCCGGACGTGCAGCTGTACGAGTTCTGCGCCCAGCGGATGCGCACCCTGCGCGGACAGGTCCGGGCCCTACTTGCCGCGCGCGTGGACGGCGCGCCCCCGCCCGAGGAATCCCTGCACGCGGTGAACGAGGCCCTCACGGCCGTGCCCACCGCCCCCCTCCTCGCCTGGGACGGGGCCCAGGGGCTGCGCCGCGTCCAGGCGCACCCCACCGACCAGGCCGTCAATCACGCACTGGCGACCCTCGCCGCCGACGCCGCCGACCTGCTCACCGGTCCCGACGCCGGCATCCTCGCCGCCTGCGGCTCCGCACCCTGCGACCGGTTCCTCCTGCGCACCCACGGCCGACGCCACTGGTGCTCCACACGCTGCGGCGACCGTGTCCGCGCCGCCCGCGCCTATGCCCGGCGCAGCGGCGCCTCGGACTGACGCACCGCCCCCAGGCCCCTCTTGCGGACCGCCCGGTGGCCACGCGAAACACCTTCAGCAGGCTGCTTCCGGTTATCGACCGGCGGCCGGGCGCTTGATCACTGAAGATCACCGCTCTGACTCGGGCTCTCTCACAAACGTTCATCTGTGAGAGTTCTGCGAGACCCCCCGCAGTGATCACGTTTCCGCAGGTCGCCGTTCGCAAAAGTCCTCTCGAAACCCGCACGTTGTGCGAGGTACTTCTGAGAGACTTCCCGGGTGGATCACACGCCCGATCGGGCCGCATTGGCGGTAGAACGTCACGACTGCCCGAACTGTGACGCGCCCGCCGGCTCCGCCTGCCGCACCCGCGGCGGGAAGACCGCCGTGAAGTACCACACCCCCCGCTTCGTCCTCGTCCCCGCGCTCCGCGAGGAACTCGAAGTCCTCGTCCCCGCCGACCGCCACCCCGGCCGCGCGTGGAAGCAGGGCCCGGCGCTCGCCGCCGTGCCCGCGCCCCGCACAGAGCGCCCGGTCCGCATCGGGTACGCCAGAACCTCGACCGCACGCCAGGAGCTGGCGAGCCAGCTCGAAGCCCTCCACCGGGCCCAGTGCCACAAAGTCTTCCAGGAGCAGATCAGCACCCGGGTGAAAATCCGGCCCGAGCTGGAAAAGGCGCTCGCCCTGGCCCACCAGTTCAAGGAGGCCGCCCCCGAGACCCCGGTCATCCTCACCGTTCACGAGCTCAAGCGCCTCGCGCGCAACGCGGCCGAGCTGATGACGCTGTCCGCCGAGCTCCAGGCCGGCGGCATCCAGCTCGAACTCCTCACCGGCCCGCTCACCGGCATCTACGACCCCAACGGCATGGGCGCCATGTTCTTCGCCGTGCTCGCCGTGGCCGGGCAGATCGAGCGCAACTACATCCGGGAGAAGACCCTCGAAGGCCAGGTCATCGCCGCGTCCAAGGGCAACCATGGCGGCCGCCCGAAGGTCATCGACGACGACATGCTCACCTTCGCCGTTGCGCTCAAGGACAAGGGCGTCCCCGTCCCCGAGATCGCGAAGAAGCTGACCATCAAGACCGGGAAGAACGCGGGCAAGTCCCCGTCGGTCGCCTCGCTGTACCGGGCGCTCGCGGAAGCCGAGGAAGCCGCGGCCGACGACGGTCTGCCGCTGCGGCCCGAGCCCGTGCGCATCCGCCGGCCCGAGGACCCGCTCACCCCCGAGGAAATCGACCTCCGTGAACGGCTCCAGGCCCAGCCCCACCCGAACGCCGAGCTGCGGTAGTCCCGCCCACGACCTGCCCTGACCCCGTGATCACCGGCTTAGCGTTAACGGCTGTACCGCTGTGCCCCAAGGCCGAACAAGCGGCAGACCTGGCTCCTCGACGCCAACCTGCGCTTCCGCTCGTGGAAGAGGGACAGCGAGAGCGGCGGCACTTGGACCCAGACCTCCTCGAAGCTGAACCACTACGCGAACGATGAGGACAGCCCGCGGTGGGTCATCGAGGACACAGCGACGGGCGCGGTCACCCGTAACGTTGCTGCTGCCGGTGGCGGCCTGGGCGCCACCACCACCAAGACCGGTGGCACCGTTCTGCAACTGACCAACATCCACGGCGACGTCATGCTGCAGCTTCCGCTGGACACGGGCATCGCCCCAGTCGCCCTCGACAGCGACGAGAACGGCGCGGCTCGCACCGGTCAGGCGTCCGCCCGCTACGGCTGGCTGGGCGGCAAGCAGCGTTCAAGCGAGACGCCGTCGGGCATCACCCTCATGGGTGTCCGCCTCTACGATCCCAGCACAGGCCGCTTCCTCCAGTCGGATCCGGTCTTCGGCGGCAACTGCAACGCGTATGACTACGGCTGCGCCGACCCGGTCAACGGCATCGACCTCGACGGCCGCTGCGGAGCGTTCGGTAACCCCTTCAAGAAGTGCGACAAGTGGCGCATCCTGATGTGGTCCCGGTCGCCTGGGAGCCACTGGAAGACCATCCGCGAGGGCAGCCGGACCAAGGTCAGCAAGAAGTACACCAAGTTCGGTCTCGAGCACATCAGGGACCGGCACGTCGGCAAGGGCAAGCCCAGCTCCTGGAGCAAGGAATCCACCATGATCAGCGACCTCAAGAAGGCGCTGGTGAAGGGCAGTTGGTTCTACCAGTGGGGTAATTCCATGGATGGCAAGTGGGATATTACCTACACGTACTCGAAGAAGAAGTGCTCCTGCAGTCGCACGAAGACGAAGTACACGGTTAGCGTGTTCTATCGAACCTTCGCGGCACCTGATGGGAAGCCCGTCGGTGTGATGTCCGCCTACATCAACCCCAGTCGGTGACGGGAAACAAGTAGGTAGTTTACGAGCGCCGTGCCCCCGGGATTTCGTTGTCCCGGGGGCACGTTCAGTAGCCTCCCGAAAATATGACGCGAAGAAGGGGAAGTCATGCAAGGAAGCGAACCGGAAAAAATTCTCAGTGAGGTGATCGCTGAAGTCCGGGGAAGATTGGAATCTTCTCACCCGGCTCAAAATGCCCTGAGGTCAGCTGCCGAAGTCATCAAGCACGACGAAGCCGAAATGGCTCTGGATGACTTCTCTCGCATCATCAAATTCTTCCGCGTCCTCATCACCGCAGCGGAGTACGAGAAAGTGCGCGCGGCCGCTCAGGGCCTGGATATGGTCGACATCTTGGAAGAAACAGACATCCTCCCCTTCATTACTCCCTAGTGTCCTGAGTCGTTAATTCGTGTGCCGTATGCGGCGAGGGTGTCGAGGATGTCGTCGGCGGTCTTCGTCCAGACGAACGGCTTGGGGTTCTTGTTCCATTCGTTGATCCAGCTGCGGATGTCCCGTTCGAGTTCGACGACGCTGGGGTGGGCCGAGCGGCGGAGTTTGCGGGAGGTCAGCTCGGCGAACCAGCGCTCGACGAGGTTGA
>NZ_JBEXSI010000133.1:0-4368 GCF_040613515.1 Streptomyces sp. NPDC006261 | reverse complement strand
GCGTGTTCCTGGAGGGAGCGGACGCCGACGTCGCCGCCGTTGAGGGCGTCGATGCCCTGGACGGCTGCGGCGAGTGCCTGCACGGTGGTGAGGCAGGGGACGGAGCGGGCGACGGCGGCGGTGCGGATCTCGTAGCCGTCGAGGCGGCCGCCGGTGCCGTAGGGGGTGTTGACGATGAGGTCGACCTGCCCGTCATGGATGAGCTGGACGATCGTCTTCTCCCCGTCGGGCCCCTCCCCCTCGGACTGCTTGCGCACGATCGTGGCGTTGATCCCGTTGCGCTTCAGGACCTCGGCGGTCCCGGAGGTCGCCATCAGCTCGAATCCGTGCGCGACGAGCTCACGGGCCGGGAAGATCATGGAGCGCTTGTCCCGGTTCGCGACCGAGATGAACGCCCGGCCGCTGGTGGGCAGCGGCCCGTAAGCACCGGCCTGCGACTTGGCGTAGGCGGTGCCGAAGACGGAGTCGATGCCCATGACCTCGCCGGTGGAGCGCATCTCCGGGCCCAGGACGGTATCGACACCCCGGCCGTGGATGTCGCGGAACCGCGACCACGGCATCACCGCCTCCTTCACGGAGATCGGCGCGTCGAGGGGCAGGGTGCCCCCGTCGCCGGTCTTCGGCAGCAGGCCCTCTGCCCGGAGTTCGGCGACCGTGGCGCCGAGGGAGATGCGGGCGGCCGCCTTCGCCAGGGGGACGGCGGTGGCCTTGGAGGTGAAGGGAACGGTGCGGGAGGCACGGGGGTTGGCCTCCAGGACGTAGAGAATGTCCCCCGACAGCGCGAACTGGATGTTGATCAGCCCACGCACCCCGACACCGCGCGCGATCGCCTCGGTGGAGGCGCGCAGCCGCTTGATGTCGAACCCGCCCAGCGTGATCGGGGGGAGGGCGCAGGCGGAGTCGCCGGAGTGGATGCCGGCTTCCTCGATGTGTTCCATGACGCCGCCGAGGTAGAGCTCGGTGCCGTCGTACAACGCGTCGACGTCGATCTCGATCGCGTCGTCGAGGAACCGGTCGACCAGGACGGGGCGGGTGGGGCTGATCTCGGTGGACTCGGAGATGTAGGAGGCGAGGCGGGTCTCGTCGTAGACGATCTCCATGCCCCGCCCGCCCAGCACGTAGGACGGTCGGACCAGGACGGGATAGCCGATCTCGTCCGCGATCGCCTTCGCCCCGGCGAACGTGGTCGCCGTGCCGTGCTTCGGCGCGGGCAGCCCGGCCTCGGCGAGAACCTGCCCGAAGGCTCCACGGTCCTCAGCGGCGTGGATCGCCTCCGGCGGGGTCCCGACGACCGGAACACCGTTGTCCTTCAAGGCCTGTGCCAAACCCAGCGGCGTCTGGCCACCCAGCTGCACGATGACCCCGGCGATCGGTCCGGCGAGGGACTCGGCGTGAACGATCTCCAGGACGTCCTCCAGGGTGAGCGGCTCGAAGTACAGCCGGTCGGAGGTGTCGTAGTCCGTGGAAACGGTCTCCGGGTTGCAGTTGACCATCACCGTCTCGTACCCGGCGTCCGACAGGGCGAAGGAGGCGTGGACACAGGAGTAGTCGAACTCGATGCCCTGCCCGATCCGGTTCGGCCCCGACCCCAGAATGATCACCGCGGGCTTCGTACGCGACGCGACCTCGGACTCCTCGTCGTAGGAGGAGTAGAAGTACGGGGTCCTCGCCGCGAACTCCGCCGCACACGTGTCGACCGTCTTGTAGACCGGGCGGATCCCCAGCGCGTGCCGGACCTCGCGCACGACGTCCTCACGCAGCCCCCGGATCTCACCGATCTGGACGTCGGAGAACCCGTGCCGCTTCGCCTCGGCCAGCAGCTCAGGATCGAGCTTGTCCGCAACGGCCAGCTCGTCCGCGTACTCCTTGATCAGGAACAGCTGGTCCACGAACCACGGATCGATCTTCGTCGCGTCGAAGACCTCCTCCTGCGTCGCACCGGCACGGATGGCCTGCATGACCGTGTTGATCCGCCCGTCCGTAGGCCTCACCGCTTCGGCGAGGAGCTCGGCCTTGTCACCCGGCTCGCCGGTGAAGACGAACTGGGAGCCCTTCTTCTCCAGCGAGCGCAGCGCCTTCTGGAGGGCTTCGGTGAAGTTCCGGCCGATCGCCATCGCCTCCCCCACCGACTTCATCGTGGTGGTCAGAGTCGAATCCGCGGAGGGAAACTTCTCGAACGCGAACCGCGGCGCCTTCACCACCACATAGTCGAGCGTCGGCTCGAAGGACGCCGGGGTCTTCTCCGTGATGTCGTTCGGAATCTCGTCCAGCGTGTAGCCGACGGCGAGCTTGGCCGCGATCTTGGCAATCGGGAAACCCGTCGCCTTCGACGCCAGCGCCGAGGAGCGGGAAACACGCGGGTTCATCTCGATCACGATCACCCGCCCGTCGACCGGGTCGATCGCGAACTGGATGTTGCACCCACCGGTGTCGACACCCACCTCGCGGATGATCGCGATACCCACATCCCGCAACCGCTGATACTCCCGGTCCGTGAGAGTCATCGCGGGGGCCACGGTGATGGAATCCCCGGTATGGACACCCATCGGGTCGAAGTTCTCGATGGAACACACGACCACGACATTGTCGTTCTTGTCCCGCATCAGCTCCAGCTCGTACTCCTTCCACCCCAGGATCGACTCCTCCAGAAGCACCTCCGTGGTCGGAGACAAGGTCAGGCCCTGGCCGGCGATGCGACGCAGCTCCTCCTCGTCATGAGCGAACCCGGAGCCGGCGCCGCCCATGGTGAACGAGGGGCGCACCACGACGGGGTAGCCGCCGAGGGTGTCCACCCCGGTAATCACGTCGTCCATGCTGTGGCAGATGACGGAGCGGGCGGACTCGCCGTAGCCGATCTTCTCCTTGACGGCCGCGACGACGCCCTTGAACAGGTCGCGGTCCTCGCCCTTGTTGATCGCCTCGACGTTGGCGCCGATCAGCTCGACCCCGTACTTCTCCAAAACGCCCTGCTCGTGCATGGAGATCGCCGTGTTCAGCGCCGTCTGGCCACCCAAAGTGGGCAAAAGCGCATCAGGGCGCTCCTTCGCGATGATCTTCTCGACGAACTCCGGGGTGATCGGCTCCACATACGTGGCGTCGGCGATCTCGGGGTCGGTCATGATCGTGGCCGGGTTGGAGTTGACCAGGACGACCCGCAACCCCTCGGCCTTCAGGACCCGGCAGGCCTGGGTGCCGGAGTAGTCGAACTCGGCGGCCTGCCCGATGACGATCGGACCCGAGCCGATGACCAGGACGGACTGGATATCGGAGCGCTTAGGCACGCTGGCCCTCCATCAGAGAAACGAAACGGTCGAACAAATACGCGGCGTCATGCGGGCCGGCCGCCGCCTCCGGGTGGTACTGCACACTGAACGCCGGCCGGTCCAAAAGCTGGAGGCCTTCGACGACCTGGTCGTTCAGACACACGTGGGAGACCTCGGCCCGCCCGAACCTGGTGTCGGAGACCTTGTCCAGCGGGGCGTCCACGGCGAACCCGTGGTTGTGCGCGGTCACCTCGACCTTGCCCGTGGTGCGGTCCTGCACCGGCTGATTGATCCCCCGGTGCCCGTACTTCAACTTGAACGTCCCAAAGCCCAACGCACGTCCCAGGATCTGGTTCCCGAAACAGATACCGAACAGCGGCGTCGACCGCTCCAGCACCCCCCGCATCAGCGCCACCGGATGATCGGCCGTCGACGGATCACCCGGACCGTTGGAGAAGAACACACCATCAGGATTGACCGCGTACACCTCATCCAGCGTGGCCGTCGCCGGCAGCACATGCACCTCGATACCCCGCTCCGCCATCCGGTGCGGCGTCATCCCCTTGATCCCGAGGTCCACCGCGGCGACGGTAAACCTCCTCGTCCCGATCGCCGGAACGACGTACACCTCCTTCGTGGCGACCTCGGCGGACAGGTCCGCACCCGCCATCTCGGGCGCCTGGCGGACCCTCCCCAGCAGCGTCCCCTCGTCCGCGACCGCGTTCCCCGAGAAGATCCCCACCCGCATCGCACCCCGCTCCCGCAGATGCCGCGTCAGCGCACGCGTGTCGACACCACTGATCCCGACCACACCCTGCGCCACCAGCTCCTCGTCCAACGACCGCTGCGAACGCCAGTTGGACGGCCTACGGGCAGGGTCACGAACCACATAGCCCGACACCCAGATCCGAGCCGACTCCGGGTCCTCGTCGTTCACACCGGTGTTGCCCACGTGCGGGGCCGTCATCACCACCACCTGACGGTGATACGAGGGGTCGGTCAGCGTCTCCTGATAACCAGTCATCCCGGTCGAGAACACCGCCTCACCGAAAGTCTCCCCCACGGCCCCATAAGCACGGCCACGGAACACACGGCCGTCCTCCAG
>NZ_JBEXSI010000132.1:0-4696 GCF_040613515.1 Streptomyces sp. NPDC006261 | reverse complement strand
GCGTCGCGGCCCGCCCGCATGTGCAGGGTCCTGTTGCATCAACAGACTTCCTGGCTCCCTCCGACCACGAAGGTTAGAAGAAATGCTTTCGCCCACCGACCGCGCGGCCGGTCGCGCCCAGGATCCACAGGACCACGCCCACGACAATGAGAATACTGCCGATCGTGGTCAGCAGGCCCATGCCAACAAGCAGGCCGATAATAAGCAGAAGAAGTCCAAGGAGGATCATTTTCAGTTCCCATCGTCAAGTTCGGTTTTAGGCACGTACGCGCCTACACTTCACAACGGCCTCAGTTCACCCCACCGGTGCGTCCCGGCTCCGAATGGTCGCCAGGACCTCGTTGCGATGGTTCTAGTGCCCGGCAATTCCCCATTCACTCACCACAGGGAAAATTTGTTCCCAGGCCGCCCAGGAGCCCGCATTGATGGCGCTCGGGCTCGCAGGTCAGGCCGGTGCCGTGGGCCCCGGTGCGCGCCGCTGCCGGGCCAGGAAGATCACCGCCACGGCCGCCACCGTCAGGAACAGCAGGGCCGCCCCGCCCGACAGTGCCGCCAGTACGGCCGCGCCGCCGCCCCTGACGTCCGCCTCGCGGGCGGCCACCTGAGGGTCGTCCGCCTGGTACCGGACGACCAGCGCGGCGCCGACCGACTGCCTGCCGTCGCCGCTGCCCACCGGGAGGTCCGCGATCACGGTCCGGCCGCCGGCCTCGAACCTCCCCTGGCAGTGGCCCGCCATGCACGGACCGGCGGTGTGCAGCGTCGCCTGAGCCCGCTCTCCGTCCTGGAGGGAGCGCAGGTGCTGGGCCGCCGGAAGCATGACCAGTACCGACAGCGCCCCCAGCAGCAGGCCGAGCACCAGCGACATCACCAGGGACGCACGCGGCCCCACGGTGGTCCCGCCCGGCTTCTGCTGGTCCGCACCCGAGGTTCCTGGGTTCGCCGTACCGTCCACGCCTCTCGGCATCCGCTTCCGTCCGTGTCGTCGGCGGTGCAGCGCACCCCTCACCGAGACCGCGCCCCGTACCCCCTGCGGATGAACAGGGTAAGTGACGGGGCGGGCTGCCCTCATGTGCGGATGTCAGCACACTCGGCGCGGCCCGGCTGCCCGTTCCCGGCAACGGAGGCTCCTGTTCCGCAGACACATCCGGAGAGCGCTTTCCAGCCAAGCGTTCCGGTCCGGTAACAACGCTCTCACCCGCCGCACCCACCCCTTAGGGTTCCTCACAGTTGCCCCTTGCACCTGTTCAGGGGCACTCCTGGGGAGGGGGACTGCACAGATGCGCAGTGGAGCGAAGGTCGCCGTGGTCGGCGGAGTGTTCGTCCTGGCGGCCGGTGGCATCGGCTACGGGGCCTACAGCGTGCTCGGGAGCGACGGGGGCGGAGACGGCGGCAAGGTCGCCTCCCGGAACGCCGCACCCGAGGTGAAGACAGGGCCGCCCAGCCCGGAGGAGATAACCGGGACGTCGAAGTCCTTCTTCGACGCCTGGGTGGCCGGGGATGCCGCGAGCGCGGCCCTCCTCACCAACAACGAGGCCGGCGCGGAGCCCGTACTCGCCTCGTACGGCGAGGCCGCCCACATCGGCAAGGTGAAGATCACCCCGGGGCCGGCCGTCGGCACGAAGGTGCCCTACACCGTCAAGGCCACCGTCTCGTACGGCGGGAAGTCCAAGCCCCTGTCGTACGCCTCCGAGCTCACCGTCGTCCGCGGGCTGACGACCGGGAAGGCCCTGGTCGACTGGGAACCCGCCGTCGTACATCCGCAGTTGACCGAGGGCGCGACGCTGAAGACCGGCGAGTCGTCGACGGCGGCCATCGAGGCCGTCGACCGCAACGGCACCGTGCTCACCAAGGAGAAGTACCCCTCCCTCGGCCCGATCCTGGACACCCTGCGCCAGAAGTACGGTGCGACGTCCGGCGGTTCGCCCGGGATCGAGACCTGGATCGAGCCCGCCGAGGACGGACAGCCCGACATCAACCTGCTGACCCTCGCCAAGGGCAAGCCCGGCAAGGTGCAGACGACCCTCGACGCGGGCGCCCAGGCGGCGGCCGAGCAGGCGGTGAAGAAGTTCTCACAGGCGTCGGTGGTCGCGGTGAGGCCGTCCACCGGGGCGATCCGCGCGGTGGCCAACAACCCGGCGACCGAGTTCAACGTGGCGATGCAGGGCCAGCAGGCCCCCGGGTCGACGCTGAAGATCGTGACGGCCGCACTGCTGCTGGAGAAGGGGCTCGTCACCGCGAACGGGGCGACGGAGTGTCCCAAGGACGTGATGTACCAGGGCACTTCGTTCCGCAACCTGGACTACTTCTCGCTGCCCGACGGCTCCACGTTCACCCAGAGCTTCGCCAAGTCCTGCAACACCGCCTTCATCAAGCTGATCGACGACGTGAAGGACGACTCGGCGCTCGCCAAGGAAGCGCGGGACGTCTTCGGGATCGGCCTGGACTGGAAGACGGGCGTCGTCTCCACCGACGGCAGCGTGCCGGAGGAGGTCGGCGGCGTCGCCGCGGCCCAGTACATCGGGCAGGGCACCGTCCAGATGAACGCCCTCAACATGGCCTCCATCACCGCAACCGCCATGACCGGCACCTTCCAGCAGCCGGTCATCGTCCCGAAGTCCCTGGACAACCGGGAGCTGGCCCGGGCCTCGCGCTCACTGTCGCCCTCCGTCGTCCAGCAGTTGAAGACGATGATGCGGGCCACGGCGGCCTGGGGGACGGGCGCCAAGTCCATGGCCACGGTGGGTGGCGACAAGGGCGCCAAGACCGGGTCGGCCGAGGTGGACGGGCAGGAGACCTCGAACAGCTGGTTCACCGGCTTCAGCAACGACCTCGCCGCGGCGGCGGTCGTCCAGACCGGCGGCCACGGCGGCGACGCGGCGGGCCCGGTCGTGGCGGAAGTGCTGCGCGCGGGCGGCTGAGGCCCGGGCCGACGGCGTACGAGGTCGGGGCGGGGCGTGACCGGAGTGCCGGCGCGCCTCAAGTGCCTTGCGCATGAAGGGGGTTGTGGCCTCTTTCCCCTCGCGCGGCTGTACTACGGTTGGCCGACCATGACCCATCCCCTCCTCGGAATCAACCACCTGACTCTGTCCACCGCCGACCTCGACCGGCTCCTGACGTACTACACGGAGCTGCTCGGAGCGAGGCTCGCCTTCGAGCGCGCCGCAACCTCTTCCGATCCCCGGTTCGCCGTCATCGATGTCGGCGGGAACGACCACCTGATGATCGTCGAGACCGCCACCGCTCCCCCCACGCATCTCGGCCCCCTGGGCCAGGCGGGATGGGGACTGCGCGTGGGAACGTACGCGCAGTTGTGTGAGGCCCGCGAGAAGATCCTCCGTGCCGGGTGGCCGGTCGGAGAGATCGAGACGCTGCCCGCCCAGTGGTCGATGACGGCGCGCGATCCTGATGGTCGCCCGGTGGACGTCCGGGCCCATCGCCCCCGCACCACCACACCCCTGCGGCCACCCGTCACCGGCTGACCCCCGGCTGTCAGGAACACGCCCTACCCGACCGCCGGCCAGTCGCCTCGCCGCGCCACATCCAGCACCAGGGCGGCGATGTTCCACGCGTCGTCGTCGCCCCGGTGGTGGCGGCCCTCCAGCGGCAGACCCGCCAGCTCCAGCGCCTGGGCCATGCCGGGGCGGCGGCGGAGTCCGTACGCGGTGGTGAAGACGGCCTTCGCGTTGGTGTGGCGGTGGCCGAACGGGTACTCCGTGCCCGTCCGCCCGCACTGGAGCGTGAACTGCTTGCGGTCGTAGTCGCCCCAACTGGCCCACGGCAGAAGGCCCGTACCGTGCTCGGAGGCCAGGGCCCGGCACGCCTCGGTGAAGGTCAGACCCCCGTCCACGTCCGCCTGCGTCAGGCCCGTCAGCTCCGTGCAGAAGGGACTGACCTCCGAGCGCGCGGGACGGACCAGCAGGCGGTGTTTCGCCACCCGCTCCCGCGCGCGCAGGTCGACGACGGTGAGGCCGATCTCGATGATCTCGTTCACCTGGCCGGGCGGGGGCTCCCCCTCCCAGCACGTCGCTTCGACGTCGACCACGTTCAGCAGTCGCTCACCCGAGTACGTGTCCGAGTCGTTGTCCGCGTCCATGGGGCGAGGGTAGAAGCACCCCCGCCCCCAGGTCATCCGGGTAAAGCTCCCGGCATGGCTAGGGCGCGAGCCTGATCGAGTTGATCGGGGTCAGGTTCACGTCCCAGTAGGTCCACGTCGGCATCTTCGCGCCGCAGCCGACCCCGTCGTACCCCGTGCACAGCTGCACGGTGGCCCCGTCCGTCTGGTTGTTGAAGACCCGGTGGGTGCCGGTCTGGTTGTTGAGGTTGTAGACGCCGTACCGGAAGTACGTCGCCTCCGGCCGGTTGCCGTTCCAGGACGCGCCCGGGTAGATGCAGACGTACCCGGAGCGGCATCCCGCGTAGGTGTCCTGGGCGTCCTGGGTGTCGGACGCGCCGGCCTGCGCCCCCGCTCCCGTCGCCAGTACGGCCCCCGCCGTGAACATGAGCGTCACTGCCGCTCGTACGAAACTGCGCATGTCGTTTCCCTCCCTGCACCGGGCCCCTGGACCCGGCGCTCCCCTGTGGGACGAGTGAGTGGTTCCGGTGTCTCCGGGCGGCGGGCCTGCGGCTACCGCAACGGTGCCGAAGACCATCGCGGTCTCCGTCGAGGCGTCCTCGCTCAGGTCGTAGCGGGCGAGCT
>NZ_JBEXSI010000131.1:0-4812 GCF_040613515.1 Streptomyces sp. NPDC006261 | reverse complement strand
CCTCGCCAAGCGCATAACGGACGAGACCACACCCACCTGGCGAGGAACTTACTAGGAGATAAAGGGCAATCTGACTAGATCAAACGCCCTCTCAGAACGGCAGCAAGGGGACGCCGCCAAGGGCGTCGTCCCCTTGCCCCGGCGCTGATGTCACACCAGGGTGATCAGCAGGGCCGAGACCCACAGACAGAAAATGTGCTGGGCCTGATCTGTAGAACGCACCAAGTTAGTGAGCCCTGGTGCTCCGGCTGGTGGGTACCGAGGAGCTCGGCCCGACCCGGCTCCCGCGCGAGCCTGCCGGAAGGGCACCGCGCCCCGGGGCCCAGGATTCCGCCGCGCACTAGGATTCCACCATGATCCAGGACGGTGAATCGATGCGCGGCGGTCTGTCGACGGTGCGCCGTGAGGGCGAGACCATCCTTAGAGGTTGTTGTCTTTCCGGACTTGGGGGCGGCGTTTTCGCTGGTCAGGAGTAGGGGCGGTGCTTCGGTGGGAGTCGTGACCTGTCGTGTTGTCGCTCCCCGGGAGGTTGCGGATGCCGTCGGTTGTCGGACTGCTGGAACAGCACGAGCTCGCAGCTCGCTGTCGGGTGGACGGGCTGCGTGAGGAGGCCGACCGTATCCAGGCCGAACTGGCCGTGGCCGAGCTGGAATGGCAGGAGTGGGTGATCGCCCGCAGGCGGGTCGATACGGTGCTGGCTCCGGACTGCGGCAGCCCCGCCGGCACGGAGGACGTCCCGGATCCGCGGGCTGCGGGCGGGTCGGCGCCCCGGGACTCGGCGAAGCCGAAGTCGCAGGTGCCGGTGTGGCGTGAGGGGCTGGCCTGGTCGGTGCTGTCGGTGGACTACCAGCGCATTCTGCAGGCTCTCTCGGACCGGGACCGGCTCCATCAAGGGCCGCTGACCTGCCAGGAGATGGCTGCCGTGTTCGGTCTGGAGGCGGTGCCGGCCAAGGTGGAGGCACTGCGGTCGAAGGCGAAACGCCTGGTCGCGCGCGGCTGGCTGGCCGAACCCGCGCCGGGCCGGTTCATGCTCGCGAAGACCTCGGCCGCGCGAGGCGGCGGGTCATGAGCAGGGTCATCGACCAGTAGATCATCGCCTCGGCGCTGGTGGTGCGGCGTTCGTAGTCGCGTGCCAGGCGGCGGGTGCGCATCAGGTGGGCGAAGAGGCGCTCGACGATCCACCGCTTGGGCAGGACCACAAAGCCGCGCATGTCGTCGCTGCGTTTGACGATCGCGAGGACCAGGGCGAGCGTGGCCAGGCAGTGCTCGACGAGGGGGCCGGTGTAGCCGCCGTCGGCCCAGATGAGGGCGAGGCGGTGGTGCGCGTCGGCCACCTGCTCGAGCAGAACCTGGGCGGCGCGGTCGCCGGTGTCCGCGGCGGTGACCATCACGCCCAGCAGCAGACCGAGGGTGTCGACCACGACGTGCCGCTTGCGCCCGTTGATCAGCTTGCCGCCGTCGAAGCCACGGCTGTCGGAGCCGACGACGGCATCCGCTTTGACGGACTGAGAGTCGATCACGCCGGCCGTCGGCTCCGCATCCCGCCCCTCCCTCTCGCGGATCCTTGCGCGCAACCGGTCGTGGAACTCCTTGACCAGGCCGTGGTCGCGCCAGCGGCGGAAGAATGCGTATGCCCGGTCCCATGGCGGGAAGTCCGCGGGCAAGGCCCGCCACTTGGTCCCGTTGTCGACGAGGTAGCGGATCGCGTCCAGTATCGCCCGGTGGCAGTACGCCTCCGGCTGCCCGCCCCGGCCGCGCATCCAGCCGGGCACCGGCAGCAGCGGCCGGACCACGGCCCACTCCGCGTCTGTCATGTCCGAGGGATACCGCCGAACACGTTCCGGGTGATCGGCTGCGTTTCCGAACCGGTGGGCGACACAATCACACGTCGGTGCAGCCGAGTTGAACTCCACCGGCGCGAGCACGTAGAACTGCGGCAACAGGGTCTCCTGGATCTCGGTTGGCTTCGCAACCCCGAGCTACCAAGAGGCCCTGCCTTCATGCCCGCGACCAGCTGCGATCACCCGATCGAGACTCCCGTTCGACACACACCCCTCAAGATCGGAACGACAACAGCTACTTAGGCCGTGGCGCGTGTGGACCCCCGCGGTGCGGGAACTACTGCGCCACCTGGAGCAGGTGGGATTCGCTGGCGTGCCGCGCGCCCTGGGTGACGGTCCCGTGGACGGCCACGAGGTGGTGTCGCTGCTGCGCGGCGAAGTCGGGCTGTCTCCGTGGCCACGGGCGCTTCTCGCGGACGAGGGCATTACCGCGCTCGGGCGGTGGCTGCGCGATTACCACGAGGCCGTACGCGACTTCCGCCCCTCCGCTCAGGCCGTCTGGTGCGACCCAGACGCCCGCTGGCGTCCCGGGCTGATCATGCGCCACGGCGACCTCACGAGCTGGAACTCGGTCTGGGCGGACGACCGTCTAGTGGGCGTCATTGACTGGGACCTGGCCATCCCCGGCGATGCGTTGGACGACCTCGCGCAACTGGCCTGGTACAGCGTGCCTTTGCGGCTCCCCGACCGTCAGCGCAGGGTCGGCTACGGCGCAGCCGGCGCGCCGTTGGCGCGACGGCTGCGGCTGCTCTGCGACGCCTACGGTGTGAACTCGGCCGACGTACTGGACGCGCTGGCACGGTTGCAGCGCGCCGAGACCGAGCGGATAGCGCGCCTGGGCCCGCTCGGCTCGGACCCCTGGGCGGCATTCCTGCGGCAGAACTTCATTCCGGACATTGAGGAGGAGCGCGCGTGGGCGCTGGCCCGGCGCGAGGAACTCCTCGGCCACGTCTGACGCGGCACATTCCATGCCTTGACCGGCCATCGGCGTTCCCAGGCACCTGGGTGACGGCCGAGAACGCGATCCCCGCCACGGTCCCGGTCCAGCCGATGGGAAGGCCCAGCAGGACCCTCATCACCGCGAGCGCTGCTCTTCTACTCCGCCGCCCACACCTTCCAGCGGACCCGCGCGGCCACCGCCACCTCGCTCGGCTACGAAGGACTGCGTACCCGCATCGAGGACTTCGCCCGCTGGGCGTCCGGCCTCGCTCTTCGGCTCGGCCGCCCGCACGAGACCGTCCCCGACGATCCGCACGGCAACCTCGGCCTCGCCCGGTTCCGCCGCACGCTGGCCTGGCACATTGCACGGCGCCCCGGAGGGCTGGTCGCCCTCGCGATCCAGTACGGCCACCTGCGCACCGCCGTCAGCGCCGGCTACGCATCCCGCAGCCGCGACGGCATCCACGACCTCTTGGACATCGAGACCGCCCGAGCCACCGCGGACACTCTCAGCGCCCTCCACACGGACCTCCAAGCAGGCGTGAGCATCTCCGGGCCGGCAGCCCGCCGCGCCATCCGGGCAGTCGGCCAGGCTCCCGCCTTCGCCGGGGCCATCCGTACCCGTCGGCAGGCCCGGGACATCCTCGACAACCCCCAGCTGGCCGTCTACGACAACCCGCACGCCTTCGTGATGTGCGTCTACGACCGAGACCGAGCGCTCTGCCACCGACTGGACACCACCGACAGCCCGAGCCTCGACAGGTGCCGCCCGTCGTGCACGAACATCGCCCGCACCGACGACCACGCCACCCAAATCACACGCCGAGCAGCCGCTCTCGAAGACCAAGCGAACACGGAAGCAGTCCCCGGCCCCCTCACCGACCGCCTCCGCCATCACGCAGCACGCCTGAAGTCTGCAGCAGCCGAACACGAGCGAACTCGTATCACTCTTCGTCCGGAGACCAGCTTGTGACACCCGCCCCTGATGAACGCGACCGCATCTGCGCGGCCAGCCACCGCATCCTCACCGGCTGTCCGGAGCGCTCCAACGGAGCCCTGACCATCGTCGCCCTGGCTGTCGAGGCCGACGTTCCCCGAAACGCCCTCACCCAACGCCACACCGACCTCAAGAACCAGTTCTATGAACAGATCCGCACGCGCGGCGATGCCTCCGACAGCGAGAAGCAACTGCGCAAGCAGATCGTGAAGCTCAAGGAGCTACGCGCCTCGGACGCTGCCGAGATCCAGCAGCTGAAAGCCGACGTCGAAGCCCTCGTGGGTGCCCTGCACCTCGCACAACTGGAGAATCTGCAACTCCGCGAACCGGGCCGACCCGGCACGACGATCCGCGTGCTCCCGCGAGCCACAGCACCGCCCCAGCAAGGCGAATGACACAGGAATGGGGCTGGGCACCCGTTCGCGAGATGTCGCGCGCGTCGGCAGCGCCGCGTAGGACATCTGCCTCGCGCCAGGCGATCAAGGGGCCAGGCCGAGGCGTCGGTCCAGACGCGTGCGGTAGTGCGGATTAGGCGTAGGCCCCCGAGCCACCCGGCGAGGTTCCCTAGGGATGTTTGCGAGAACCGTGGGGAGCTGGGGCCGTTGCCGGGGCAGGTCTTACTGGAGTTCGCTGAAGCGTTCGGTTGCTCGGGTGCGTCCGGCGACGATGATGGTGTCGTCCGTTTCCACAATGGTTTCGGGGGTGGCGTAGGTGAAGCCTTCGCCGGGGCGTTTGATGGCGACGACGGTGATGCCGTAGCGGGTGCGGACGGCGCTGTTGGCCAGGGGCAGACCGGTGATGTCGGTGGGCGGGTTGGTCTTGACCATGGCGAAGTCGTCCTCGAACTCGATGTAGTCGAGCATGCGGCCCCGTACGAGGTGGGCGACGCGCTGGCCCATGTCGTGTTCGGGGTAGACGACGTGGTGGACGCCGAGCTGGGTGAGGATGCGGCCGTGGGCCTCGCTGATGGCCTTGGCCCAGACGTTCTCGATGCCGAAGGAGATCAGCAGCGAGGCGGTGAGGATGCTGGCTTCC
>NZ_JBEXSI010000130.1:0-4892 GCF_040613515.1 Streptomyces sp. NPDC006261 | reverse complement strand
CCGCAACCGCAGATCCTCCTGCGCAGCCGGCGACAGACGCCTCATATCCCCACCCTCGATCACACCCGATCAACGAGCAGGCAACCCATCGGTTTCGCCTCAATATTTGCGCGGGCGGGCGTGTGGACGGGGGTCGTGCAGGGGCCCGGCCGTGGCAGGATGACACTATGTTGATCCGAAAGGGCGATGCCGCGTAGGCGTCCCAAGGCCGTCCGTGCAGAGCAGTGGCGGCCACGATGGCAGTATCCGGTCCTGAGGGTCCCTGGCGTATCCGCGCGGACTCGTGCAGCGATCCGCCGGGTCGAAGACCAGGAGATGCGGCCCAACGCGGTCGCGATTGCGCTCTCTCGCTTCGAGTGGGCCTTCAAGCAGCCTGGTCGCTACCTGAACGCCTCCGAGGCGTGTTCGCCCGGGATAGAGGTGGAAGACGCTCGTGACGATCTGGAGCGGGCGATGCTGCACCTTCCTCCCGGAGCGCAAAGGGACTTGGGACGGCTGATCATACGCATCGACGCGGAATTCGAGCGCCGTACCTTGCCGGAACCCAACTACATCGAGTTGGCGGTGTTCGGCTGGTGGTGCACCAGAATGCGTGAACGCTGACGGGTCTCGGGCTCGTGACCTCCCCCACAATCGAACAAATTCGTCACTCTCCGCGACGGTTCCCCAAGATCTGTGCCAGAACCCGCTACTGCTCGATAAAGCCAGTCACAGGTGTTGGTGGATACGCACAGCGTGGTCGTCCAGACACTGACGTGCCTGCGCGCTGTTCGCCTTGTCGGCGCCCACCGCCGCGGGGGTCTCGGACGCGTCATTCAGATCCCGCATCATCGCAGGGTGAGCCATCAGCGTCACAGAGTCGCCCTTCTGTTTCAGCGCACAATCCGGTCTGGGTCGGAGCTGCTTCCCAGGTACCCCGATTTCTCGCCGCCACCTCTTGCCCAGCCGGTTGCCCGGGCGCCGTGGAGGGATGGGGCAGGTCCTGCGCCTCCACGGCTCTCCGGTCTCTCCACCCGCAGTGGCGACCAGGCGTCAGGGCGTCCCTGACGCCTCGGTGGTCCGGTATGTGACGCCGGCCGTCTGGGGGGCTCGGCGTCCTGCGCGATCAGGACGAGGGTTTCGGTGTGCTGTCGGGGGGCGAATGTCCCTCGCGCTGGCCGTCCTGGGTGAGTGCGGCGATTCCCCGCTCGAACGCCCGTTGTTCCCGCTCTTCCCGAGCGGGCTGGCCGGTGCCGTGGTGTCGGTTGGGCGCTTGAGCCTCCAGCCGGTCCTGCTGTTCGGAGCTCAGGGTGTCCCAGACTGGGGCGCGGCCTGTCGGGTGGCCCAGGTTCCGACGTCTACCCCGTTCACGGTCACGCCGCAGCAGTTCGGCCGCGCCCTGCCAGCCTCGTGGGGCCTGCTTCCACAACCTCGCCTGACCGGGTAGGCCAGCCAGCAACCGCACGGCTATCAAGGCTGCCGTGCGTGACTTATAGATCGTTTACGGGATCCTAAAGAAGTTAATCTTTCAATTAGGTGCAGAGTTCTCAAGAATTCACGTGTTAAATCTGTCGAATATTCACCCATCCGCTATTGTGACGCGCATCACACTAGCTCCTCTCGTTAAACCAGTGGCAGCGACAAGCCCGCGCACGAGGTATCCCAATTTGGGCAGACGAGGCAAACCTGCCATAAGCGCAAAAGAGGGCTTCCGAGGCTCAAATTTCGGCCGACCGTGAGTACGTTACGTGTGGGTGCAAGAGATAGGGGAACCCGCGTGACCGTCATCTGTCGCGATGCATTCGGCGCTTGACAGTAGTTTTCCCTGCGCCCACGATGGTGGGAGAAATACGGAAGCGAAGAGCTGGCCAGTTGGCGCGAAATAGGGCTTGGAGTGTACGGGTGAGTGGCACATACGTGATACGGCCCCCGAAAGTCGACGATGCGCCCCGCATGTGGGAACTCGTGAATCGAAGCGAAAATCTGGACAGTAATAGCCTCTACAGCTATTTCATGTGGTGTCGCGACTTTTCTTCGACGTCTGCCGTCGCGGAGCGGGCGGACGGTGAAGTGATCGGCTTCATCACCGCCTACTGTCGTCCCGAAAGTCCTGAAGTCCTGTTCGCCTGGCAGACAGCCACGGATCTCACGGATAGCCGGCCCGGCCTTCCGGGCGCCATGCTGCGGACTCTGCTCCAGCGTGGGGTCGGGAAGGGTGTCACCCATCTCGAAACGACCGTGAATCCTGGCAATCGACCCGTCATCATGATGCTCGAAAAGTGCGCGGCCTCGCTGGGGGCGCCGGTGGAGCGCTGCATCCTTTTCGATTCCTCGCAGTTCCCCGATGATCATCCCAGCGAGGTTCTTTACCGGATAGGGCCGGTAAGGAATCTCTAGGCGACCACACTGCGGCGCACGACATCGAAAGGGTGCTTCTGGATTGAGTGAACGGAAAGAAATATCGGCCGACCTGCTGAATCTCTTGCGTGGCCACCTCGTTTCGCAGAGTTTGGTGACGGAGCTCGGTGATGTCCGTTTTGAGGAAGATCTCGGTATGGATTCGATGAAGATCGTCGAACTTCTGGAAGAAGTCGAAGAGCATTTCGAGTTTGCCATTCCGGACGAAGATCTCGCCCGTCTTCACACAGTACGAGACCTGCAGGCGGTCATCGAAAAAAACAACAATACGCTGGCGTAGCAACGGCATCTCGAGGAGTCCGCGTGATAATAAAAAGGGTGGACGGTGTCACCGGAACGGACCAGGACGTACGCTCTGATCAATGGCGCAGTCGGCGACTGCTGCTGGCAGGCGACGGGCTCGGCTACTCCCTCCACGACACCATCGCTTATGCCGGGGTGCAGTACACGCTCGAGTACCTGCATCACGCTGAGTCCGTGTACTGCATATCCGGCGAGGGAGAGATCGAGGACCACGCCACAGGCGAGGTGCATCCCCTTGGCGAAGGTTCTCTCTACGTACTCGACAAGCATGACCGGCACACCTTGAGAGCCTTCACGGAAATGCGCTTCCTCTGCGTGTTCACGCCCGCCGTGACCGGTGCCGAGGTCCACGATGAGGACGGGGCCTACCCCCCGCCGGAAGGCTTGCAGAAGGCCGCCGTCCCGCCGATGGAAAGCACCTCCCCGTGAACGCCTGGCAGGCGGCTCTCGCCGGTGTCGAGGCGACCGCGCTGGACTGCGTGCAGGCAAACCTCGCCGTGTTGGCCGATTACTCGCACGGCGGCGGCACCCACCGCCGGTTGGGCGCCCCCTTACGCTTCCCCTTCGACCGGCCGATCGACACCTCCCTGCCGACGGTGGAGCAGGCACTCAGCCGGCACGTGGCCGACGCCCACGCCCTCACCGGTGTGCGGTTGCACGGCATCGACGAGCCGAGAACCATCGAGCGCGCCTTCCAGCTGCTGGATGCGGCGGCCGGCGACCGCACCGGAGCGCTGTACGTCGTGGCCGACGCCTACACCTTGCCGTGGTGCCCCTACAGCGGCCACCAGCACATGTCGCACAGCTTTCTGCTGGTTCCCGGGCAGGGCGCGAAAGGCGTGGTGGTCGATGCCTACCACAACGACACGCCTTACGGGCCTGCCCGCCCGGACGACTGGACGCTCGACCGAGACGAACTCATCCAGGGCTTATCGGGGCAGCCGATTCGCGTCGGAGAAGTCGAAGCCGTGCCGACCGTGCCGCCGGACCCTGCGGACGTACTCCGGCGCAACGCTTCCCATCTGAACAAGGCCCAGCCACGGATGGGCGAGTTCGTACAGGCCTACCGCGACCACGCCGATCCGCTGGCCGCCGCCGAGGCACTGATGCTGGAGACCTGGCTCCTTGCCCGCTCGCGTCTGCTGCACGGGCGGTGGCTATCGGATGCCGTGCCCGCCCGTCTGAGCGAGCCGTTCGCCCGGCACGCGGAGGCGTGGACGCAGTTCGCCGGGCATTGCTACCTGGCCGTGCGCCGACTGCGCCGTGGCAGAGAAGCCCCTGCCGATCTCTACGACGTGCTGTCGTCCCTGCTGGAGGAGGACGTCCGACACGCAAGCCGTCTGGCCGGGGCACCTTCCTCATCCTTCACCGCTGCCTGACGACCTCCAGGGAGTAGGAATGACTCTCACCCCGCCCGCACTGAGTGTCTTCGAGACCCTGGAGTCCGAGGTCCGGAGCTACTGCCGCGGCTGGCCCGCCGTCTTCGACCGTGCGCAGGGCGCTCGGCTGACCGACGAGGACGGCCACTCCTACCTGGACTTCTTCGCCGGGGCCGGTTCGCTCAACTACGGCCACAACAACCCGGTGCTGAAGCGAGCGCTGATCGACTACATCGAGCGCGACGGCATCACCCACGGTCTGGACATGGCGACGACCGCCAAGCGCGCGTTCCTGGAGACGTTCCAGAACGCGATCCTGCGCCCGCGCGACCTTCCGTACAAGGTGATGTTCCCCGGCCCGACCGGCACCAACGCCGTCGAGTCGGCGCTGAAGCTGGCCCGTAAAGTCAAGGGCCGCGAGTCGGTCGTCTCGTTCACCAACGCCTTCCACGGCATGTCGCTGGGCTCGCTCGCCGTCACGGGCAACGCCTTCAAGCGCGCCGGGGCCGGGATCCCGTTGGTGCACGGCACTCCGATGCCGTTCGACAACTACTTCGACGGTACGGTCCCCGACTTCCTGTGGTTCGAGCGGCTGCTGGAGGACCAGGGCTCCGGGCTGAACAAGCCCGCCGCGGTGATCGTGGAGACGGTCCAGGGCGAGGGCGGCATCAACGTCGCCCGCGCCGAGTGGCTGCGCGCGCTCAAGGAGCTGTGCGAGCGCCAGGACATGCTGCTGATCGTCGACGACATCCAGATGGGCTGCGGCCGTACCGGCGGCTTCTTCTCCTTCGAGGAGGCCGGCATCGTCCCGGA
>NZ_JBEXSI010000129.1:0-4910 GCF_040613515.1 Streptomyces sp. NPDC006261 | reverse complement strand
CGCCGTCGGACGCGCGGCGCTGCGGTCCTGGCCCGCGGCGGACGGCTCGATCGCGGCGAACACCGACCGCGCCCGCCGCACCGCGGGCCGTCGTACCCGCGGGCCGCCGTACACGCGGCCGCCGTCGTGCAGCGCACGACCGCAGACGGCCTTCGGCACACCCCCGCACAGCGCACGCGAAACGGCCCCCGGTCGAGCGGTCACTCTCCGCTCGGCCAGGGGCCGTTGGTGGTACGGAAGCAGGTACGGACAGGTCAGCCGGTGGCCGACAGCTCCTGCGGGATGGGGCGGTCGATGGCCATGAGCCACTTGCCGTCCGCGCCGCGCCGCAGGACGTCGGTGCAGGTGCCGCGCAGCTCCTGGCGGACGCCGTCCGGGCCCGGCACCTCCATCTCGTAGTCCACGACGATCAGCTGGACGTCACCGGCCGTGTAGGACTCGCGGAGGGTCGCCTTGAGCGACGGCTTCAGCGCGAGCATCTCCGTGATCTTCGCCTTGCGCGCCGCGCCGGTCAGCGGCTCGCCCGACAGGTTCGAGATCGCGTCGTCCCGGTACAGCCGGTCGAAGACCGCTCCGTCGTAGGAGTTGAAGGCGATGAGGAAGACCTCGTTCTGCTGGTCGGGGTCTGCCGTCAGTTCCAGCGCGTTGAGGTCGATTTCGGTGCTCATGGCGGTGCCTCTCTTCTGGGCGGGTGTACCGGTGGGGCCGGTACGCGGGGATGTGCCGGTGGCCGAGGCCCTGCGCCGGGCCGCTCGTGCCCGGTGCTTGGCCCGCACGCCCTTCTCGGTGAGCCACCACTCGGCGATCAGCAGGGTGGTGACCCAGCCGGGCCAGTCGGCGTTGCCGATCAGGGTGTGGAGCCAGATCTCCTGCACGAGCGGGTCGTCGCTCTCCGGCGCCGGCAGGACGGTGGCCTCCAGCACCACGGCGTAGACGCGGTTCAGCGGGATCGCCATGGTGGCGGCGAAACTGCGGATCATCCAGCGCCGGTGGTCCCCCCACCGGCGCTGCCGGGCCGTGCTCCATCCCGCGACCGTGAAGATCAGCCACAGCACCGAGAGTGTGACGCTGCTCAGCTGCATGGTGAGGCCGTTCGGGCTGGTGGCGCCGACGACGATGCCGAGCAGTCCGGACGGGATGGCCCCGGCGAACACGTACACCCGTCCGCTGACGCGGTGCACCGCCGGGTGCGCCGCCCGGAGCCAGGGCCAGACCTGGAGACAGCAGGTGACCATGGCCACCGCTCCGAACAGGATGTGCGTCACCAACAAGGGGTAGTGAGGCGCGAAGTCCCCCGGCTGCGCTACACGGGATCGTGCGGGGTCGAACGTGAGATACCGCGGCAACGAGAGTACGAGGAAGACCACGCACACCGTTGCGAGCGGGACGATCCAGGGGCGCTGCCACCACGGCCTGGTCATTATCCCGCCGCTTCGGGGCCCGGATACGGGCCGGTCGGGCGGCGTATCGGTGGCTTTCTCCATGGAATCAGCCAGGTATTTCGTTCCGCGGATCGCCGTAAGGCGCGTCGATCGCGTAGCGCCATTCACCTCTGGAATCGCGGCTCAGAATGTCGGTCGCGAGGCCGCCGAACGACTCGCGCTTTCCGTTCTCGCCGTCGACCTCCATCTTCCAGTCGACGCTGAGCAGGGCGGTGTCGTCGGTGACGTGCGACTCACGGATCTTCGCGGTCAACGCGGGCCTCAGCTTGAGGAATTCCGCGAGATTATCCTTGCGCTCCTCCCCCGTCAGCGGCTTTCCGGGCTCCCAGACGGAGACCGCTTCCTCTGAGTAGAGCCGGTTGATGGCGTCGGCATCACCGGTGTTGAAGGTTTGGACGTAGAACGCGAGGTGCTCTTCCACACCGCCGGCGTGCACGATGACATCGGATTTCCCTGACATGGCGCGAACCTCCTGTGGAGCCAGATTGCTTGTGCTTTCCGGACGCATCGGCAGGTAGCCGTGCGAACCCGGACCCAACGTAACCGCGCCCTCCCCACCGGAAGGTAACAGGCCGCCCACAAGCCCTCATCGGAGCCCGGTTATCGCCGTGTTACCGCTCGCTGATCAGCCGTATTCGGCGCGTTGCTACGTTGACGAACGGTCACCCATTAACTTTTTTCAGCGCGTGTTGAAAAAGCGCAACACGTCTTGGACACCGCCGCAGGTCCGGCGGCGACGAAAGGGCGGACGAGTCAGATGGCGAGTGAGCACCGGTCGGTGTCGGCGCATGCGTACGAGGAGCACGACGGGGCGGTGGCGGTCGTCGGGATGGCGTGCCGGCTGCCGGAAGCCGCCACGCCCGCGGAGTTCTGGGAGCTGCTGCGGGACGGCCGCAGCGGTGTCACTCAGGTGCCGCCCGGCCGCTGGGAGACGGGCGCGGCCCCGGACGGCGACGGTCCGGCGCGGCGCGGCGGGTTCATCGAGGGTGTCGGCGACTTCGACGCCTCGTTCTTCGGGATCTCGCCGCGCGAGGCCGCCGCCATGGACCCGCAGCAGCGGCTCGTGCTGGAGCTCACCTGGGAGGCGCTGGAGGACGCCGGGATCGTGCCGGCGACGCTGCGCGGCAGCCGTACAGCGGTGTTCGTCGGTGCGTTGCGCGACGACTACACCAGTCTGGTCTACCAGCAGGGTACGGAGGCGATCACGCAGCACACGATGGCGGGCGTGAACCGTGGCGTCATCGCCAACCGGGTCTCGTACCACCTCGGTCTGCACGGCCCGAGCCTCACCGTCGACTCCGCGCAGTCCTCCTCGCTCGTCGCCGTCCATCTGGCCTGCGAGAGCCTGCGGTCGGGCGAGTCCGCGACCGCCGTGGCGGCCGGTGTGAACCTGAACGTCCTGGCCGAGAACGCGGTCACCGAGGAGCGCTTCGGCGGCCTCTCACCCGACGGTCTGAGCTACACCTTCGACGCCCGGGCCAACGGCTTCGTCCCGGGTGAGGGCGGTGGCGTCCTCGTCCTGAAGCCGCTGGCCGCCGCTCTCGCCGACGGCGACCGGGTCCACGGCGTGATCCGTGGCACCGCCGTGAACAACGACGGCTCCACCGCCGGTCTGACCGTGCCCAGCGCCGAGGCGCAGGAGCGGGTGCTGCGGGCCGCCTGGCGGAAGGCGTCGCTCGATCCGGCGGAGCTGCAGTACGTGGAGCTGCACGGCACCGGCACGCCGGTCGGCGACCCCGTGGAGGCGGCGGCGCTCGGTGCGGCGCTCGGCTCCGGGCGCGCCGCCGACGATCCGCTGCTCGTCGGTTCGGCCAAGACCAACGTGGGCCATCTGGAAGGCGCGGCCGGTGTCGTCGGCATGCTCAAGGTGCTGCTCAGCCTGCGCCACCGCGAGCTGCCCGCCAGCCTCAACTTCGAGACGCCCAACCCGCGCATCCCGCTGGACGAGCTGGGCCTCTCCGTCCAGCGCGAGCTGACCGCGTGGCCGCACGAGGACCGCCGGCTGGTCGCCGGGGTGAGCTCGTTCGGCATGGGCGGCACCAACTGCCATGTCGTCCTGGCCGAGGCTCCCGAAGGAGCTGACGGGCGCGAACACGGTGCCGCGCCCGCGGGCGAGGCGGCCGCGGCCGGCGGGCTGCCGTGGGTGCTCTCCGGACGCGATCCGCAGGCGCTGCGCGCGCAGGCCGGCCGGCTGCAGGCGTTCCTGGCGGAGGAGTCGCGTACGGCGGCGGATGTCGGCTGGTCGCTGCTGTCGACGCGGACCCTGTTCCCGCACCGGGCCGTGCTGCTCGGCGGGGACGACGAGGTGCGGGCCGGGCTGAAGGCGCTCGCCGCCGGACGGCCCGCGAGCGGGCTCGTGACCGGTTCGGTGCAGCCGGGCGGGCTCGGCGTGCTCTTCACCGGACAGGGCGCGCAAAGGGCCGGTATGGGACAGGAGTTGTACGAGGCGTTCCCGGTCTTCGCGCGCGCCTTCGACGAGGTCTGCGGCCATCTGGACCCGCTGCTGGAGCGGCCGTTGAGCGAGGTGATCCGCACCGGCGAGGGCCTGGACCGCACCGGCTGGACGCAGCCCGCGCTCTTCGCGCTGGAGGTGGCGCTGTACCGGCTGGTGGAGTCCTGGGGGGTGCGCGCGGACTTCGTGGCCGGGCACTCCGTCGGCGAGGTGGCCGCGGCCCATGTGGCCGGTGTGCTGTCGGCGGCGGACGCGGCCAAGCTGGTCGTGGCCCGAGGCCGGCTGATGCAGGCGCTGCCGGAAGGCGGCGCGATGGTCGCCGTCGAGGCGTCGGAGGAGGAGCTGCTGGAGCTGCTCACGCCGCACGACGACCGGGCCGGGCTCGCCGCGGTGAACGGGCCTCGGGCGGCCGTCGTCTCGGGCGCCGAGGACGCGGTGCTGGCCGTGGCCGCCGAGGCCTCCGAGCGCGGTCTGCGTACCAAGCGGCTGACGGTCTCGCACGCCTTCCATTCGGCGCTCATGGACCCGATGCTGGACGACTTCCGCCGCGTGGTGGAAGGCCTCACCTTCACCGCGCCGACCATCCCGGTGGTCTCCACCGTGACCGGCCGGGCCGCCGACGGAGAGGCCTGGTGCTCACCCGGCTACTGGGTGGACCAGGTACGCCGTCCGGTCCGGTTCATGGCGGCGGTCCGGACGCTGGAGGCCGCCGAGGTCACCACCTTCCTGGAACTGGGTCCCGACGGGGTCTGCGCCGCCATGGCCGCCGAATCCGTGCTCGACCCGGCGGCGGTCGAGGCGGTCCCGGCGCTGCGCGCGGGCAGGCCGGAACCCCAGGCCCTGCTGGCCGCTCTCGCCTCGGTGTTCGCGCGCGGTACGGAGGTCGACTGGGTGGCGGCGTACGCGGGTTCCGGTGGCGGCCGCACCGACCTGCCGACGTACGCCTTCCAGCGCGAGACGTACTGGCTGCGCACCGCGGCGGACTCCCCGGCCGCGCGCCCGGCTCCGGCACCGGC
>NZ_JBEXSI010000128.1:1884-5065 GCF_040613515.1 Streptomyces sp. NPDC006261 | reverse complement strand
AACACAGTGGACGCGAGCAACTGAGGACAAGCCCTCGGCCTATTAGTACCAGTCAGCTCCACCCCTTACAGGGCTTCCACATCTGGCCTATCAACCCAGTCGTCTACTGGGAGCCTTAACCCCTCAAAGGGGGTGGGAATACTCATCTCGAAGCAGGCTTCCCGCTTAGATGCTTTCAGCGGTTATCCTTTCCGAACGTAGCCAACCAGCCATGCCCTTGGCAGGACAACTGGCACACCAGAGGTTCGTCCGTCCCGGTCCTCTCGTACTAGGGACAGCCCTTCTCAATATTCCTGCGCGCGCAGCGGATAGGGACCGAACTGTCTCACGACGTTCTAAACCCAGCTCGCGTACCGCTTTAATGGGCGAACAGCCCAACCCTTGGGACCGACTCCAGCCCCAGGATGCGACGAGCCGACATCGAGGTGCCAAACCATCCCGTCGATATGGACTCTTGGGGAAGATCAGCCTGTTATCCCCGGGGTACCTTTTATCCGTTGAGCGACAGCGCTTCCACAAGCCACTGCCGGATCACTAGTCCCGACTTTCGTCCCTGCTCGACCCGTCGGTCTCACAGTCAAGCTCCCTTGTGCACTTACACTCAACACCTGATTGCCAACCAGGCTGAGGGAACCTTTGGGCGCCTCCGTTACTCTTTAGGAGGCAACCGCCCCAGTTAAACTACCCATCAGACACTGTCCCTGATCCGGATCACGGACCCAGGTTAGACATCCAGCACGACCAGAGTGGTATTTCAACGACGACTCCACAACCACTGGCGTGGCCGCTTCAAAGTCTCCCACCTATCCTACACAAGCCGAACCGAACACCAATATCAAACTATAGTAAAGGTCCCGGGGTCTTTCCGTCCTGCTGCGCGAAACGAGCATCTTTACTCGTAGTGCAATTTCACCGGGCCTATGGTTGAGACAGTCGAGAAGTCGTTACGCCATTCGTGCAGGTCGGAACTTACCCGACAAGGAATTTCGCTACCTTAGGATGGTTATAGTTACCACCGCCGTTTACTGGCGCTTAAGTTCTCAGCTTCGCACACCCGAAAGTGCACTAACCGGTCCCCTTAACGTTCCAGCACCGGGCAGGCGTCAGTCCGTATACATCGCCTTACGGCTTCGCACGGACCTGTGTTTTTAGTAAACAGTCGCTTCTCGCTGGTCTCTGCGGCCACCCCCAGCTCAAGCAGCAAGTGCTATCACCAGTGATGGCCCCCCTTCTCCCGAAGTTACGGGGGCATTTTGCCGAGTTCCTTAACCATAGTTCACCCGAACGCCTCGGTATTCTCTACCTGACCACCTGAGTCGGTTTAGGGTACGGGCCGCCATGAAACTCGCTAGAGGCTTTTCTCGACAGCATAGGATCATCCACTTCACCACAATCGGCTCGGCATCAGGTCTCAGACTTCATGCACGACGGATTTACCTACCGTGCGTCCTACACCCTTACCCCGGGACAACCACCGCCCGGGCTGGACTACCTTCCTGCGTCACCCCATCGCTTACCTACTACAAGTCTGGTTCATCGGCTCCACCACTACCCTCAACTCCGAAGAGATCGGGCCGGCTTCACGGACTTAGCATCGCCTGATTCAGTACTGGGCGTTTCAAAGCGGGTACCGGAATATCAACCGGTTGTCCATCGACTACGCCTGTCGGCCTCGCCTTAGGTCCCGACTTACCCTGGGCAGATCAGCTTGACCCAGGAACCCTTAGTCAATCGGCGCACACGTTTCTCACGTGTGTATCGCTACTCATGCCTGCATTCTCACTCGTGAACCGTCCACAACTCGCTTCCGCGGCTGCTTCACCCGGCACACGACGCTCCCCTACCCATCCATACGGGCGTTGGCCCTATGTGTACGAATGACACGACTTCGGCGGTACGCTTGAGCCCCGCTACATTGTCGGCGCGGAATCACTTGACCAGTGAGCTATTACGCACTCTTTCAAGGGTGGCTGCTTCTAAGCCAACCTCCTGGTTGTCTCTGCGACTCCACATCCTTTCCCACTTAGCGTACGCTTAGGGGCCTTAGTCGATGCTCTGGGCTGTTTCCCTCTCGACCATGGAGCTTATCCCCCACAGTCTCACTGCCGCGCTCTCACTTACCGGCATTCGGAGTTTGGCTAAGGTCAGTAACCCGGTAGGGCCCATCGCCTATCCAGTGCTCTACCTCCGGCAAGAAACACACGACGCTGCACCTAAATGCATTTCGGGGAGAACCAGCTATCACGGAGTTTGATTGGCCTTTCACCCCTAACCACAGGTCATCCCCCAGGTTTTCAACCCTGGTGGGTTCGGTCCTCCACGAAGTCTTACCTCCGCTTCAACCTGCCCATGGCTAGATCACTCCGCTTCGGGTCTAGAGCGTGCAACTCAATCGCCCTGTTCGGACTCGCTTTCGCTACGGCTTCCCCACACGGGTTAACCTCGCTACACACCGCTAACTCGCAGGCTCATTCTTCAAAAGGCACGCAGTCACGACTGCATGTGCAAGCACACACAGCGACGCTCCCACGGCTTGTAGGCACACGGTTTCAGGTACTATTTCACTCCGCTCCCGCGGTACTTTTCACCATTCCCTCACGGTACTATCCGCTATCGGTCACCAGGGAATATTTAGGCTTAGCGGGTGGTCCCGCCAGATTCACACGGGATTTCTCGGGCCCCGTGCTACTTGGGTGTCTCTCAAACGAGCCGTTGATGTTTCAGCTACGGGGGTCTTACCCTCTACGCCGGACCTTTCGCATGTCCTTCGCCTACATCAACGGTTTCTGACTCGTCTCACAGCCGGCAGACCATGAAAAAGAGATCCCACAACCCCGTAAGCGCAACCCCTGCCGGGTATCACACGCATACGGTTTGGCCTCATCCAGTTTCGCTCGCCACTACTCCCGGAATCACGGTTGTTTTCTCTTCCTGAGGGTACTGAGATGTTTCACTTCCCCTCGTTCCCTCCACACTGCCTATGTGTTCAGCAGCGGGTGACAGCCCATGACGACTGCCGGGTTTCCCCATTCGGAAACCCCCGGATCAAAGCTTGGTTGACAGCTCCCCGGGGACTATCGTGGCCTCCCACGTCCTTCATCGGTTCCTGGTGCCAAGGCATCCACCGTGCGCCCTTAAAAACTTGGCCACAGATGCTCGCGTCCACTGTGCAGTTCTCAAA
>NZ_JBEXSI010000127.1:0-5452 GCF_040613515.1 Streptomyces sp. NPDC006261 | reverse complement strand
ACTCCTCCAACAGCCGCGCACCCATCCCCACCCACTGCGAACCCTGACCCGGAAACACGAACACCGTCCGCCCCTCCACATCAGCCACACCCCGGGCTGTCACGGATGACGCCGCGTCCGAGGCGATCGCCCGGAGTGCGTCGACCGGGTCGGCGCCGTCGTCGGGCACCACGACGGCGCGGTGCTCGAACAGGGCACGCGACGTGACGAGCGAGAAGCCGACATCGTGGCGGCGCGGTGCGGGGTCCGCACGCTCCAGGTGCGCGATCAGCCGGGCCGCCTGCTCGCGCAGTGCCGCGCCGGTCCGGCCCGAGACCGTCCAGGGCACGACGCCACCCGCGACGGGGACGGGCTCGACGGCGGGGGTGGGGTCGTCGGATCCGTCGGCGGACGGAGCCTGTTCGAGCACGGTGTGGGCGTTGGTGCCGCTGATCCCGAACGAGGAGACGGCGGCACGGCGCGGGCGGCCGGTCTCCGGCCAGTCCGCGGGCTCGTGCAGCAGCCGTACGGCGCCGGAGGACCAGTCGATGTGCGGCGAGGGGTTGTCGGCGTGCAGGGTGCGGGGCAGCTTGCCGTGGCGCAGCGCCATCACCATCTTGATGACACCGGCGACGCCCGCGGCGGACTGGGTGTGCCCGATGTTGGACTTCACCGAGCCGAGCAGCAGCGAGCGCTCCGGGTCACGGTCCCGGCCGTACGTGGCGAGCAGGGCCTGCGCCTCGATGGGGTCGCCCAGGGGGGTGCCCGTTCCGTGCGCCTCCACCACGTCGATGTCCGAGGGGGCCAGGCGGGCGTTGGCCAGCGCCTGGCGCATCACGCGCTGCTGGGAGGGGCCGTTGGGCGCGGTGAGGCCGTTGGACGCGCCGTCCTGGTTGATGGCCGACCCGCGGATGACCGCGAGGACGGGGTGGCCGTTGCGCCGGGCGTCGGAAAGCCGCTCGACCAGCAGGATGCCGACGCCCTCGGCGAGGGTCATGCCGTCCGCGTCCTCGGAGAACGCCTTGCAGCGCCCGTCCCGGGCGAGGGCCCGCTGCCGGCTGAACGCGATGAACGGGGCGGGGGTGGTCATGATCGTGGCGCCGCCGGCGACGGCGAGCGTGGACTCGCCGTTGCGCAGGGACTGGCAGGCCAGGTGCAGGGCCACGAGGGACGAGGAGCACGCCGTGTCGACGGTGACCGCGGGGCCTTCGAGTCCCATGACGTAGGAGATGCGGCCGGACAGGACGCTGGGGATGCTGCCGGTGACCATGTGGCCCTCGGCGCCGTCGCCCGCGCCGAGGCCGTAGTCCTGGTAGCTGGAGCCGATGAAGGTGCCGGTGAGGCTGCCCCGGACGTCGGCGGGGTCGATTCCGGCGCGCTCGAAGGTCTCCCAGGTGGTCTCCAGCAGGAGGCGCTGCTGGGGGTCCATCACCATGGCCTCGCGCGGGGAGATCCCGAAGAAGGCCGGGTCGAACGCGTCGGCCTCGTGCAGGAAGCCGCCCGAGGTGGAGTAGGTCTTTCCCGCACGGTCCGGGTCGGGGTCGAACAGCGCCTGCGCGTCCCAGCCCCGGTTGACGGGGAAGTCCGTCACCGCGTCCGCGCCGCCGGTGACCAGGTCCCACAGCTGTTCCGGGGTGTCGGCTCCGCCGGGGAAGCGGCAGCCCATGGCGATGATGGCGATGGGTTCGTCGTCCGTGAGGCCGGTGGCGACGGGACCGGCCACGTCGAGGACGGCGCCGAGGATCTCGGCCCGCAGGTACCGGGCGAGGTCCGAGGGGGTCGGGTAGTCGAAGACCATCGTGCTGGGCAGGGGGAGGCCGGTGGTGCCGGAGAGCCGCTTGCGCAGTTCGACGGCGGTCAGGGAGTCGAAGCCGATGTCCCGGAAGGCGCGGCCCTCGGGCACGCCGTCGGGGGAGCTGTGGCCGAGTACGGCGGCGGCCTCGCTCCGTACGAGGTCGGAGAGGACCCGGCTCTGCTCGGACTCGTCGAGGGCGCGTATCCGGGTGACGAACTCGGAGGCGGTGCCGTCCTCCTTGGCGGGGGCGGCGGCGTCGCGGACTTCCGGCAGACCGGTGAGCAGGGCGCTGGGCCTGGCGGAGGTGAAGACCGGGGCGTAGCGGTCCCAGTCGACGTCCGCCACGGTGACGGTGGTGTCGCCCCGGACCACGGCGCGGCGCAGCTCGGTCATGGCGAGGCCGGATTCCAGGAAGCCGAGCCCCTGGCGCTCCAGCGCACCGGAGACGGTCTCGTCGGCGGCGGCCATACCCGCCTGTGCCCAGGGGCCCCAGGCGACGCTGGTGGCGGTCAGTCCACGGGCGTTCCGGTGCTCGGCGAGGGCGTCGAGGTAGGCGTTGGCGGCGCCGTAGGCGCTCTGGCCGCCGCTGCCCCAGACGCCGGCGATGGAGCCGAAGAGGACGAAGAGGTCGAGTTCGCGGTCCTCGAGCAGGGCGTCGAGGTGCGCGGCGCCCGCGAGCTTCGCGGAGGTCAGCGAGGCGAACTCGGCCGGGGTGAGCTGGTCCAGGGGCCCGTAGTGGCCGACCCCCGCGGTGTGCACCACACCGGTCAGCGGCAGGTCGTCCGGGACAGCGTCGATCACTGCGGCGAGGGCGTCCCGGTCGGCGGAGTCGCAGGCGACGATCTCGACGCGGGCCCCCAGCTCCTCCAGTTCCGCGCGGAGTGCGGCGGCGCCCGGGGCGTCCGCGCCGCGGCGGCTGAGGAGGATGAGGTTCTCGGCGCCGGAGCGGGCCAGCCAGCGGCCGGCCTCCGCTCCCAGTCCGCCGGTGCCGCCGGTCACCAGGACGGTGCCCCGGGCGGTGAAGTCCCGCGCGGTGGGCAGGGATTCGACGGCACGGCGGACGAGGCGGCGGCCGAGGACGCCGGAGGCGCGCAGCGCCACCTGGTCCTCGCCGTCGGGGGTGTTCTTCGCGGCGAGGACGCTCGCGAGGCGTTGCCCTGCCCGCTCGTCGAGGCTGCCGGGCAGGTCGACGAGGCCGCCCCAGAGGCGGGGGTGCTCCAGGGCCGCGGTGCGCCCGAGCCCCCAGGCCGCGGCCTGGACGGGGCGGGTGACGGGGTCGCCCGGCCCGGTCGAGACGGCTCCGCTGGTGACCGTCCACAGCCGGCCGTGCGAGCCGGTGTCGTGGAGCGCCTGGAGGAGCCCGAGGGTGACGGCGAGGCCCTCGCTGAGGGGCGCGTACGGGCCGGAGGGGCGCTCGTCCAGGGGGAGCAGCGAAAGCACGTTCGCCGAGGTGTCGAAGTCCTCGGTGGCTTCGAGCCGTGCGGCCAGGACCCGCCGGTCGGCGCACGCGGCGTCCAGGGTGACACGGCGGACCCGTGCGCCGTGCGCGCTCAGCGCGGCGGTGGCCTGCTCGGCGAGCGTCCCGGCCTCCTCGGTGGTCGCCTCCCCCGTGACGAGGAGCCAGGTGCCGTCGAGGACCGGCGCGGCCGGCTGGGTGAGCTGCGCCCATTCCACGTCGTAGCGCAACGTGTCGAGCAGGGCCTTCTCCCGGTTGTCCCGGCGCCAGGAGGTGAGCGCGGGGAGCAGGGAGCCGAGGGAGTCGTGCTCCCGCTCCCCCAGCCCGAGTACGGCGGCCAGTTCCTCGGCGTCGCCGCGTTCCACGGCGGCCCACAGCCGCTGGTCGGCCGGGTCGGCGCCCGCCGTCACGGGGGGCTGGGGCGTCTGCGGCCAGAAGTAGGTGTGCTGGAAGGCGTACGTGGGCAGGTCGGTCCGTCGGGCCCCCGTGCCGGCGAAGTAGGCGGACCAGTCCACGGTGACGCCGCGGACGTGGAGGCGGGCCAGGGCGCCGGTGACGGCGAGTTCCTCGCCCCGGTCGGCGCGGCAGAGCGGGACGCACTCGGCGTCGTACGTGTCGCCGAGCGTGTCCTGGGCCATCGCGGAGAGCGGCCCGTCGGGGCCGATCTCCAGGAAGGTGGTGGCCCCGGCGTCGCGAAGGGCGTGTACGCAGTCGGCGAAGCGGACCGCGTCGCGGACATGGGCCACCCAGTAGTCCGCGGAGCACACCTGTTCGGCGGTGGCCGGGGCGCCCGCGGTGTGGGAGACCAGGGGGATCTGCGGTCGGTGGTAGGTCAGTTGCTCGGCGACGCCGCGGAACGCGTCGAGCATGCCGGCCATGCGGGGCGAGTGGAAGGCATGGCTCACCCGCAGTCGCCGGGTCTTGCGCCCGCGTGCCTCGAAGGCGGCGGCGATGTCCAGGACCGCGTCCTCGTCGCCGGAGACGACCAGGGAGTCCGGACCGTTGACCGCGGCGATGGAGACGGCGTCCTCGCGGCCGGCGAGCAGCGGGGCGACCTCGTCCTCGGCTGCGCGGACGGCGACCATCGCACCGCCCGTGGGCAGCGCCTGCATCAGGCGGGCGCGGGCCGCGACCAGGGTGCACGCGTCGGTGAGCGACAGGATGCCGGCCGCGTGGGCTGCCGCGAGCTCACCGATCGAGTGGCCGGCGACGAAGTCCGGCCTGACGCCCCACGACCGTACGAGACGGAAGAGCGCGACCTCGACCGCGAAGAGGGCGGGCTGGGTCCAGCCGGTCTCGTCCAGCAGGGCGGCCTCGGCCGTGTCCTTCCCGGCGAACAGCACCTCGCGCAGCGGGCGGTCCAGCAGGGGGTCCAGTTCGGCGAACACCTCGTCCAGTGCCTGGGCGAACACCGGGAAACGCTCGTACAGTTCGCGTCCCATCGCGGGCCGCTGGCTGCCCTGGCCGGTGAAGAGCATCGCGGTGCGGCCCCGGTTCGCCGCTTCTCCCTCGATCACTCCGGCGTCGGGACGGCCGTCGGCCAGCGCGGTGAGGGAGCGCAGCAGCGCGGTGCGGTCCCCCGCGACGACTGCGGCACGCCGGTCGAAGCGGGTACGTGTGGTGGCGAGCGAGAACGCCGCGTCGGCCGGGTCCAGTCCGGGGTGTGCCTGGACGTGGGCGAGCAGCCGGGCCGCCTGGCCGCGCAGGGCGTCGCGGCTCCTGCCGGAGATCAGCCACGGCACGGTGCCGGCCTGGCGGGTGGGTTCGGCGGTCGTCGGGGCGGTGGTGCCGGGGGCCTGTTCGATGATGGTGTGGACGTTGGTGCCGCTGATCCCGAACGAGGAGACACCGGCCCGGCGGGGCCGGCCGGTCTCGGGCCAGGCGGTCTGCTCGGTCAGGAGCTCCACCGCCCCCTGCGACCAGTCCACATGCGAGGACGGAGCGTCGACGTGCAGGGTCTGCGGCAGCACTCCGTGCCGCATCGCCATGATCATCTTGATGACGCCCGCGACACCGGCGGCAGCCTGCGTGTGACCGATGTTCGACTTCACCGAACCCAGGAGCAGCGGGCGCTCCGGATCACGGTCGCGCCCGTAGGCGGCCAGGAGGGCCTGCGCCTCGATGGGGTCGCCGAGGGTCGTCCCCGTACCGTGCGCCTCGACGGCGTCCACGTCATCCGGCGTGAGCCCGCCACTGGCCAGCGCCTGACGGATCACCCGCTG
>NZ_JBEXSI010000126.1:0-5853 GCF_040613515.1 Streptomyces sp. NPDC006261 | reverse complement strand
CAACCTCGCCAAGCGCATAACGGACGAGACCACACCCACCTGGCGAGGAACTTACTAGGAGATAAAGGGCAATCTGACTAGATCAAACGCCCTCTGAGAACGGACATCTCGTGGTCATGAAGAACTACCCGCCACAGTTCGAGGCGGACGCGGTCGCGCTGTACGAGTCGCGGCCCGACGCGACGATCAGGTCGGTCGCAGCCGATCTGGGCATCAACCCGGAGACCCTGCGGAACTGGGCGAGGACAGCCGGGGTGAGCCGTCCCCGCGGACGTCGGACGCAGGAACCCTCGCAGCCGCCGGCCCCGCTGGAGGCCGAGAACGCCGCCCTGCGGAAGAAGGTCCGCGAGCTGGAGGAGGAGCGCGAGATTCTTCGGAAAGCGGCGAAGTATTTCGCCGGGGAGACGCGCTGGTGAACCGCTTCCAGTGTGTCGCCGATCTCCAGCGCCGTTACGGCGTGAAGCGGCTCTGCAGCATCCTCGGCGTCAGCCGCTCGAGCTTCTGCTACTGGCGCCGGACGGCTCGGACCGGGCCGCCCGGCAGGTGGCCGACGCGAAGCTGGCCGCCCGGATACGGGCGGTGCACCAGGAATTGGACGGCACCTACGGAGCTCCGAGGATCACCGCCGAGCTCCGCGAGGAGAACGGTGTCGCGGTCAACCACAAGCGAGTCGCCAGGATCATGCGAGCGTGCGGAATCGAGGGAGTCCGGTTGCGCCGTCGGCACCGCACCCCCGTCCCCGGCCCGGCCGCCGCCATGGCCCCGGACCTGATCGGCCGCGACTTCACCGCGGACAGGCCGAACACGAAGTACGTCGGTGAAATCACCTACCTGCCCCTCGACGGCGGGAAGTTCTGCTACCTGGCGACCGTCATAGACCTCGCTTCGCGGCGGCTCGCCGGCTGGGCGATCGCCGACCACATGCGCACGGACCTGGTGACCGACGCCCTGGCCGCAGCGGTCCGCACCCGCGGCAGCCTCGCCGGATCGATCATGCACACCGACCACGGAGCCCAGCTTGCACTCAACCGGTCGTCGCAACACCAGCTTCCTGGAGGGATAGTAGGTGCTCGTTGAGGGCTTCGGCGGGGGTCTTCCAGGCGAGTGTCTTTCGGGGTCGGTTGTTGAGGGTGAAGGCGACGGCCTGCAGCTCGTCGATGCCCCAGCGCGACAGGTCCGTGCCCTTCGGAAAGTACTGCCGCAGCAGACCGTTCGTGTTCTCGTTGGTGCCGCGCTGCCAGGGACTGTGGGGGTCGGCGAAGTAGACCTGGAGTCCGGCATCGACGCGGAGCTGGGCGTGCTGGGCCAGTTCCGTGCCCCGGTCCCACGTCAGTGACCTGCGCAGTTGCTCGGGCAGGGTCGTGATGGTGGCGGTGATCGCGTCTTTCACAGCCTCGGCGCCGCGGCCGGCCAGCGCGGGCCCGTTCTTGGTGCGTGGTTCGGTGCCGAAGCCTTCCATCCGGGGCAGGTGCAGCAGCATGGTGAACCGCGTACTGCGTTCGACCAGCGTGCCGATCGCGGACCGGCCGGTGCCGATGATGAGGTCACCTTCCCAGTGGCCTGGAACGGCACGGTCCTCGGCCTCGGCCGGCCGCTCGCTGATCAGCACGTCAGCGGTCACGTGGCCACGGACGCTTTGCCTGGTGCGCTCCCGCGGGACACGCAGTGACCGTCCGGTGCGCAGGCAGGCGACGAGCTCACGCTTGAGGGCTCCGCGTCCCTGGACGTAAAGGGCCTGGTAGATCGCTTCCGGGGAGATGCGCATGGACTCATCTTCGGGGAAGTCCACCGCGAGCCGCTGTGATATCTGTTCCGGGCTCCAGGAGGTCGCCCAGCGGCGGTCCTGACGACGGGGCTTGTTCCTTCCCTACCAGGGCGGCACCTGGGGACCCTCGACGACCCGGCCCTCCAGGGCGTGGACGACGTTCCCGGCCAGCCGGTCCTGCACGTACTCGCGCAGTCGCTCATCGGCCACCAGCTTCGCCGGCTTCGGCCGCTGAGCCCGCCGCTCGGCATGCCATTGCGCCAGCGAGGCCCGGTACTCCAAGTGGTAACTCCGCGTGGAGGCGTTGCGCCGCAGCTCCCGCGAGATCGTGGACGGCGAACGCCCCAGACACCGCGCGATCGCACGGACCCCGAAGCCTCGCGCACGCAGCAGAGCGATCTCCTCCCGCTCGGCGAACGAGAGGTAACGGCCGGAGACAGTCGGGGCGAGGCACGGATTCACCCCGCCAGCATGACGAAACCACCGCGACCCCACCGCAGGCGAGACCTCGATGACGGCTGCGGCGTCCACCGAACTCAGCCCCCGCGCGATCGCCTTCCAGAACCCGGCCCGGTCCTCACGCCAGGCAACACTCGGCCGCCCTGGCGAGGGCATCTGGCCGCGATACTCCGCACCGCCCGCTGCCGATTCCCCACACCCATCACAAACCCCCAGCTCACGAAGGTGTTGCGACGACCGCTTGAATCCGCCGACAGCGTACGACGACGGCGCAGGCAACACGTCGACCACGACGTATGACGTGCTCGGCCGGCCGCTGAAGGTCACGGACTCCGCGCCCTCCAGCACCACGTACACCTACGACGCCACGGGCCGCACCAAAACTGTCACCGACTCGGTCGCCGGAACCTTCACCCCCAGCTATGACCCGGACGGCGAACTGACCGGCGAGATCCTGCCCGGCGGTTACCGCCTCACCCTGTCCTCGGACACGGAGGGCAACCAGACCGGCGTTGCCTACACGGACGCCGCTGGCAACACCGTGCTGTCCGACACCGCCGACATCACGGTCCGCGGGCAGCAGGCCAGCCACACCCAGACCGACGGCCCCACCACCGAGACGGAGTTCGCCTACGACACCTTCGGCCACCTCACCCGGGCCACCGACCGCACCGCCCAGGGCTGCACGACCCGCGTATACGCATTCGACGCGAACAGCAATCGCACGGGCCTGACCACGGCCTCGGACGACTGCGACAGCGCCACCGCGGACGCGAGCAGCACCACGGTGTCCCACACCTACGACAGTGGGGACCGGCTCACCGCGAGCGGCGTCACCTATGACGCCTTCGGCCGCACCACTGCCACCGGAGACACCACGCTTACGTACTTCGTCAACGACGTGGTCCGCAGCGAGACCGTGGGCACCAACCGCAGGCTGTGGTCGCTGGACGCCACCGGCCGACGTGCCCAGTCCACGGCGCAGAGCAAGGCAGCCGATGGCACGTGGAGCACTACCGGCACAACGACCGACCACTACAACTGCGAGTGCGAGAGCCCGGCCTGGACCCAGCATTCCTCCGGTGCGATCAGCCGCAACGTGGCGGACGTGTCCGGCTCTCTGCTCGCCACGACCACGGCCGGCGGCACCGTCCTGCAGCTGTCGAACCTGCACGGCGACGTCGCAGTCCGGCTGCCGCTCGATACCTCCGTGGCGCCGACCGTGCAGCACTACGACGAATACGGCAACGCGCTGGCAGGAACAGCCACCGCCACCTACGGCTGGCTCGGTGCCTACGAGCGTGACAGCGGCACCCTCAGCGGCATCATCCTGATGGGCGCCCGTCTGTACAACCCGGCGACTGGACGCTTCCTTTCGGTCGACCCGGTGTACAACGGCAGCTGCAACAGCTACGACTACGCTTGCGCCGACCCGCAGAACAAGTACGACCTCGCCGGTACCGCCCTCAAGGAGCGGGTGCAGAAGCGATGCACGTACTACACCTGCGTGCGGCTGCGGCGCATCTGCAGCAAGTCCTCGAACAAGTGCTCCGCACAGTGGGACATGTGGTTCCGCAAGGGCTGGCGATCCGCCTGGATCTACGCCGGCTGGGACTACACCCTGTCCGTCCGCGGAACCCGCGTGAAAAAGGGAAACTACTCGCACGGCGAGAACGGACGCTACAACTTCCACGGCTACTGGTACGGCAACGGCGACAAAGATAGGCCCGGGGACCGTGGGAAGCACAAATGCTGGAAGGGCACCTGCTACTTCGACCCAGGCGATTCCTTCCAGTTCTCCGCCAACGGTCTGGCCCACCTCGGTCACACCAAGTACTACTGGAGCATCTACCAGTCGTTCAGTGGCGGAGGCAAGTATCGCGGCTGACCGGTTGAGCATCTGAGAAGCCAGACGGGGTTCGGACGGGCTCCGGCCGGTCCGAACCCCGCCTATGCATCACCACGTACACACTTCGCCGCCTGAGCCATGGCACACCGACACGACAAGGACCTCGCCCCTGTGAACGGATGCGACACCGAGAAGCGTTACAACAAAGCATTCCGGGACTGGCTGCACGAACTGTACGACGTGCTGGACTTTCCCGACCCTGAGGCACCCCCTGCCTGGGTGCGAGAACTGTTCGAGTCGAGCGGTCGAGTTCCGCCGGACCGGTTTGCGGAAATCGCCTTCAAAAGAAACAGCACCTACATCACAGAAGCGTTCACCCGCGTCGCAGCGACAGTACACACGCAGACCGGCATCGACCTTTCCGCCGGCAACCCCGACCTCACCTTCGAGCACCCTTCCGACGAACTCCCCATCGGCCTGGTCTCTTTCGCCGGTTCCCCCATCTGGTCGGCCGACCCCCCGAAAATCTACGTCGACCTCGCCGAGGCCGTCCAAAGCTACCTGGCTGACCGCCACCGCAAGGTCTGGCCCCTGTGCCCCCTCCACCACCTTGGAACGCACCCGAGGGTCGCAGCAGGACAAGCTGTGTGGTGGTGCGCCGCCGGAGCCCATGAGAGCGAGCCCATCATCTGACCGGCCGTCCTCCACCCTCTTAGAAGCCATCCCATTTGGGGAGTCTGCGGTAGCAGATGAGGGTGCAGGCGATGCTGGTGAAGGCGAGGAAGTGGTCGGCCTTGCCTTCGTAGCGGCGGTGGAGACGGCGGCAGCCGGCGAGCCAGGCCATGGTGCGTTCGACGGTCCAGCGGTGGCGGCCCAGCCGTTGCGAGGACTCGACTCCCTTGCGGGCGATGCGGTGGGTGATGCCACGTTCGCGTAACCATCGCCGCAGGTGGGCGTAGTCGTAGCCTTTGTCGGCGTGGAGTTTGCCGGGCTTGCGCCGTCGTCGTCCGCGGCGTGAGCGGATCGGCGGGATGCCCTTCACGAGCGGGATCAGGGCCTGGCTGTCGTGCAGGTTGGCCCCGGAGATGCCAACGGATATGGGCAGACCCGATCGTTCCGTGATCAGGTGGATCTTCGAGCCGTACTTGCCCCGGTCGACAGGATTTGGACCTGTCAGGTCCCCCTTTTCAGGGCCCGCATGTTCACCGAGTCGATCGCGCACCGCGACCAGTCCAGCTCGCCGCGGGCACCGAGCTCGTCGAGGACCAGGCGGTGGAGCTTGGCCCACACCCTGGCCTTCGACCACTCCGAGAACCGCCGGTGGGCGGTCGCTCCGGACGGGCCGAACGACGCCGAAGGCAGCTGCTGCCAGGTACAACCCGACGTGGCCACGAAGACGATCGCGGCCAGCACTTCCCGGTCGCCGTGCCGACGCCGGCCACCGCCCTGCGGCCGCGACGGCGCCTCCGGCACGACCCTCTGGAACAGCTCCCACAACTCGTCCGGCACCAGGCGCTCAACGATCCCCACCATGGCCAACACTCTACCGAATCGCCCAAATGAGATGACCTCTTAGGCAGTCGTCCCGGTCAGGCCCTTCGCTGCGAGCTGGCTGAGGACCACGCCGCCCAGACCCTGCCCCAGGCGACCAGGCCGAGATCGCTGGCGCGGTCGCTGCCCTGCTGAGAGGGCGTTTGATCTAGTCAGATTGCCCTTTATCTCCTAGTAAGTTCCTCGCCAGGTGGGTGTGGTCTCGTCCGTTATGCGCTTGGCGAGGTTG
>NZ_JBEXSI010000125.1:0-5881 GCF_040613515.1 Streptomyces sp. NPDC006261 | reverse complement strand
GGGGCGGGCCGCCGCGTGCGGCCCGCCCCCACCCCCCTGACTCCGCTCAGACTTCCTTGACCTGGCCGTCCGCCACCTCGATGCGGCGCGTGGTGCGGACCGCTTCGAGCATCCGCCGGTCGTGGGTGACCAGCAGCAGGGTGCCCGTGTAGCTCTCCAGGGCTGCCTCCAACTGCTCGATGGCGGGCAGGTCCAGGTGGTTCGTCGGCTCGTCGAGCACCAGGAGGTTGACCCCGCGGCCCTGGAGCAGGGCGAGGGCGGCGCGGGTGCGTTCGCCCGGGGAGAGGCTGGTGGCCGGGCGCATCACATGGTCGGCGCGCAGGCCGAACTTGGCGAGCAGCGTGCGGACTTCGGCCGGTTCCGTGTCGGGCACGGCCGCGCAGAACGCCTCCAGCAGCGACTGCGAGCCGAGGAAGAGCCTGCGGGCCTGGTCGACCTCGCCGACCACGACGCCCGAACCGAGCGTGGCGTGGCCGGAGTCGAGCGGGAGCCGCTCCAACAGGGCGGCGAGCAGGGTGGACTTGCCCGCGCCGTTGGCGCCGGTGATGGCGACCCGGTCGGCCCAGTCGATCTGGAGCGAGGCGGGGCCGAAGGAGAAGTCTCCGCGCACCACCCGGGCCTCGCGCAGGGTCGCGACGACCGATCCGGAGCGCGGGGCGGTGGCGATCTCCATCCGCAGCTCCCACTCCTTGCGCGGCTCCTCGACGGTGTCGAGGCGCTCGATCATGCGCTGGGTCTGCCGGGCCTTCGCCGCCTGCTTCTCGCTCGCCTCACTCCGCGCGTTGCGGCCGAGCTTGTCGCCGTCGGTGGCCTTGCGACGGGCGTTCTTGACGCCCTTGTCCATCCAGGAGCGCTGCATGTGGCCGCGCGCTTCGAGGGCGGCCTTCTTGTCGGCGTACTCCTCGAAGCCCTCGCGGGCATGCCGGCGCGCGGTCTCGCGCTCCTCCAGGTAGGCCGCGTAGCCACCGCCGTACAGGTTGATCTGCTGCTGGGCGAGGTCGAGCTCCAGCACCTTGGTGACCGTGCGCATCAGGAACTCGCGGTCGTGGCTGATGACGACGGTTCCGGCCCGAAGGCCCGACACGAAGCGCTCCAGGCGCTCCAGGCCGTCGAGGTCGAGGTCGTTGGTGGGCTCGTCCAGCAGGAACACGTCGTAACGGGAGAGGAGCAGCGAGGCGAGGCCGGCGCGGGCCGCCTGGCCGCCGGAGAGGGCCGTCATGGGCAGGTCGAGGCTCACGGTGAGACCCAGCTCGGCGGCTACCTGCGCGGCCCGCTCCTCCAGGTCCGCGCCGCCGAGGGCGAGCCAGCGCTCCAGGGTCTCGGAGTACGCGTCGTCGGCGCCCGGGGCCCCGGAGACCAGGCCCTCCGTCGCCTCGTCCATGGCGCGCTGGGCGTCGGCGACGCTGGTGCGGCGGGCGAGGAACGCGGCTACGGTCTCGCCCTCGCGCCGCTCGGGCTCCTGCGGGAGGTGGCCGACGGTGGCGGTGGGCGGGGAGAGCCGCAGCTCGCCCTCCTCCGGGCGGTCGAGTCCGGCGAGCAGGCGGAGCAGGGACGATTTTCCGGCGCCGTTGACTCCGACGAGACCGATCACGTCTCCGGGGGCGACGACCAGGTCGAGTCCGGCGAAGAGTGTGCGGTCGCCGTGTCCGGCGGCGAGGTCCTTGGCGACGAGGGTGGCAGTCATCAGGGTCCTGATCCTAGTCTCCGGCGCTCCGTGCCCTTCGCCCCGTCGCCCCTGGCTTCGGGTTTCCGGGTTCCGCTAGCGTCCGTGCAGCGACGGGCGTGGAGGGGGCCGCGCGGGTACCGAGGGACGGGAGTGACCGTAATGACGGATGTGATCGTGGTGGGCGGCGGGGTCATCGGCCTCACCACCGCCGTGACGCTGGCGGAGCGCGGGCTGCGGGTGCGGGTCTGGTCGCGCGATCCGGCGGAGGCGACGACCTCGGCGGTGGCGGGGGCGCTGTGGTCGCCGTACCGGATCGAGCCGGCCGAGCGGGTCGGCACCTGGTCGCTGGAGACACTGGAGGTGTACGAGGAGCTGGCGGCCGGGCCGGGTGCCACCGGCGTACGGCTGGTGACGGGGGTGCACGGCGGTGAGCGGTTCGCGGCGCTGGGGCCCTGGGCGGCGGAGCTGAAGGGTGCGGTCGAGGTGCCCGAGGGGCTACGGGCGGTGTTGCCGCTGCTGGACATGCCGGTCCACCTGGCGTGGCTGGAGCGGCGGCTGGTGGCGGCGGGCGGGGCGGTGGAGCGGCGTGCGGTGACCGGGTTCGTGGAGGCGGCGGCGCAGAGCCCGGTGGTGGTGAACTGCACGGGGCTGGGGGCGCGCGAGCTGGTGCCCGACGCGGAGGTGCGGGCGGTGCGGGGGCAGCTGGTCGTGGTGGAGAACCCGGGGATCGCGGAGTGGTTCACCGAGGCGGACCCGGCGTCGGCCGCGACGACGTACTTCTTCCCACAGCCGGCCGGCCTGGTGCTGGGCGGTACGGCCGAGGCGGACGACGAGCGCCGGGAGCCCGATGCGGTGACGGCCCGGGAGATCGTGGCGCGGTGCGCGCGGGTCCGGCCGGAGATCGCGGCCGCCCGCGTGCTGGGGCACCGGGTGGGGCTGCGGCCGGTGCGGGAGGGCGGGGTGCGGATCGGGGCGGAGGCCCTGCCGGGCGGCGGTCTGCTCGTCCACAACTACGGTCACGGCGGCGCGGGGGTGACCGTGGCCTGGGGCTGCGCCCGGGCGGCGGCCGCCCTGGTGGGCTGAGCCGCCGCCGTACATGCAAAGTGGTCCCCCGGGTTCAGCCCTGGGAACCCTTCTCGATCGGGGTGTCCCTGTGGCGCTCGTCCGTGGTGACGGTCGTGCCGGGGCCGATCCGGATCTCGAAGTCGCCGTCGTACTTGGCGTGCCCCTCGATCACCGCGGACTCGACCGCCTCCACGCCGAACTCCTGGCGGACGATCTGCGGGTCCTTGCGCAGGTCCCGCATCAGGGCGACGCACATGCCGATCATCACGACGACGAAGGGGGCGGCGACCAGGATCGTGAGATTCTGGAGCCCCTCGAGCGCGTTCTCCTTGCCGTCACCGATGAGCAGCATGATTGCGGCCACGGCCCCGGTCACGACACCCCAGAAGATGACGACCCACTTGCTGGGCTCCAGGACGCCATTCTGCGAGAGCGTGCCCATGACGATCGAAGCGGCGTCGGCGCCGGAGACGAAGAAGATGCCGACGAGGATCATCACCAGGATGCTCGTCACGGTGGCGATCGGGAACTCCTGGAGGACTCCGAAGAGCTGCGCCTCGGGGGTGTCGGCGCCGGTGAGCTTGCCCGCCTCGTCCAGCTTCATGGCCGTGCCGCCGAAGACGGCGAACCAGATCAGGCTGACCGTGCTGGGCACCAGGATGACGCCGCCGACGAACTGGCGGATGGTGCGGCCGCGGCTGATGCGGGCGATGAACATGCCGACGAAGGGCGTCCAGGAGATCCACCAGGCCCAGTAGAAGACCGTCCAGCCGCCCAGCCAGTCGGCCACTTCGCCGCCGCCGGTCGCCTCGGTGCGGCCGGCGAGCTGACCCAGGTCGCTGATGTAGGCGCCGAGCGAGGTGGGCACCAGGTCGAGGATGAAGATCGTGGGACCGGCGATGAAGACGAACAGGACCAGGAGCAGGGCCAGCACCATGTTGATGTTGGAGAGCCACTGGATGCCCTTCTCCACCCCGGAGACCGCGGAGGCGACGAAGCCGACCGTCAGCACGGCGATGATGGCGACGAGGAGACCGGTGCCGGCCTTCTCCAGCCAGTCCAGCTCCTGGATCCCGCCGCCGATCTGGAGCGCGCCGAGGCCCAGCGAGGCGGCCGAACCGAAGAGAGTCGCGAAGATGGCCAGGATGTCGATGACGCGTCCGGCCCTTCCGTGCGCGTGCCTCTTGCCGATCAGCGGCTCGAAGACCGCGCTGATCGTCTGCCGCCTGCGCATCCGGTAGGCGCTGTAGGCGATGGCGAGGCCGACCACCGCGTAGATCGCCCAGGGGTGCAGCGTCCAGTGGAAGAGGGTGGTGGCCATCGCCGTCTGCATGGCCTCGGCCGAGTCGGCGGGGTCGGTGCCGGGCGGCGGGGTGCGGAAGTGGGCCAGGGGCTCGCTCACGCCCCAAAACATCAGCCCGATGCCCATACCGGCGCTGAACATCATCGCGACCCAGGAGATGGTGCGGAACTCCGGCGCCTCACCCTCCTGGCCGAGGCAGATCTTCCCGTACCGGCTGATGGCCAGCCAGAGGGCGAAGATGACGAAGCCCGACGCGGCGAGCATGAAGGCCCAGCCGCCGTTGTGGATGAGCCCGTTGAGCAGCTTGCCGGACGCCGTCTCCAGCGATGAGGTGGCGGTCGCGCCCCAGATGACGAAGGCGAGGGTGAGGACCGCCGTGACGCCGAAGACGACCCGGTCGGTGGTCGGGGCCCGGGTGCTGACCGGTTCGGGAGGAAGATCCGCCGTGACCGACAGTTCCTCCCGGCCCGCAGCTGACTGGTCGTCCTGGGACACAAATGGCACCTTTCACCGAGGCCGAAAACCGCTCTTCGTAGGCAGTACCACACCTGCCCACAATCCCGGAGGATCAACAAGCCATATCAGCTTGACCAGATGTGAGAGAGTATGTCGCTCGCTGGTCGAGGAGCAGCGGAATCAGGTTCCTGGCCGGCTGCCGCAGGGGCACATACGCGCCATCTCCGTCCCGGTGGGACCGGACGCCGTGCAGGGCGAGCTCGTCCTTCACGTCGGCGTACTGGGCCGCGTCCAGCCGGTAACCGCACGGCGGGTCGATGAGGATCTCGCCGGGCCCGGGCGGATCGTTGTCGGCGCCGCCCAGACGCACGGGACCACGGTCGGCGAACCCGGTCACGCGCGAGAGCCCGGTGGCTGCACGGATGCGGGCACGCTGCTCCTCGGTGAAGCCGAGGAGACCGTCGAGGGCCGTCCGCTGGGAGTGGACCCTGCGCCGGTGGTTGAGGGCCGGGTCGTCCTTCTCGGTCTCGCTCAGGGCGTCGATGCGCGACTCGATGAGGAGGCCGACCGCGTGCTTGAGGCCCGAGGCGTTGCGCAGGATGCGTTCCTGGCCGTCACCGGCCGTCTGCCCGATGGGGTCGCCGGTGACCGGATCGGTCCAGACGCCGTAGTGGCCGCTGCTGTAGCCGGCCCCGGTCGCGGCGGGCCGCACGTACTGCTCGGAGAGGGTCCGCGAGAGGCCGTGCACACGGCCGGAGACGTTCAGGTTGCGGGGCCACAGGACGAAGAGGTCCTTGTCGTAGTAGGGGGGCGTGGCGCCGTACTCGTGCAAGTCGTAGATGACATCCGGCCGTTCGTCGCGGACGACGGCCGCGATCGCCCTGCCCTCCGCGGTCTCCAGGGCGATGTGGTCCCGGTTGACGTCGACGCCGTCGGCGTTGCCCCGGGTTTCGGCGGCGCGCCCGTCCGGGTTGGCGGTGGGCAGCACCAGCACCGTCGTACGGGAGAGGAAGGCGCGGGTGGCTCGGTCCTCGGCGAAGGCCAGGTCGCGCAGGGTGGTCAGACAGGCCTCACGTCCGGCGGGCTCGTCGCCGTGCTGACTGCAGATCAGCAGGACCGTGGTGGCGGTGGCCGGGTGCTTCTTTCCGATGCGTACGAGCTGGAGGGGGCGGCCCTCCTCCGTGGTCCCGATCCGGTCGACGGCGGCCCGGTCGCTCGCCCGGTCGACCGCTCCCAGGAAGGCCTGCTCCTCCCCCAGCCCGGTCCAGCGCGCCCCGTCGCTCGTCTCGAACCCGGTGCGCGGCGGGTGCGGCGCGGCCTCGGCCGGTGCGATGGCGAACGGGACGGCCAACGCGCTCAGGACCGCTGCCACCACCGCGCTCCGGCGCCGG
>NZ_JBEXSI010000124.1:0-5904 GCF_040613515.1 Streptomyces sp. NPDC006261 | reverse complement strand
GTTCGGCCGGGAGGGTGGTATGGCGCGGGGACGACCGCTGATCGCGAGCAGCACGGCCGTCGTCAAGCCGAGCACACCGGCTGCGAGGAGTTGAACCCTGTAGTCCAGGGTGGCCACTAGTGCTGTGCCCGCGAGAATCGCGAGCCCGGTCGGTGCGAATACCAGCGTGTTCGCGGTGGCTGCCACCCGGCCGAGCAGTTCGTCGGGTGTCTCCTTCTGGACCGTGGTCAGGGCGCTGATGAGCGGCCAGGGCAGGCCCAGGCCGATGAGCAGGCTGCCGGCCATCACCACGGGGAGGAAGCCGGTGATCCGGGCCAGTGCCCCGAGGGCGAAGAGCGTGAGTCCGAGCACTGACAGGACGCGGGGTGGGACGCGGCGCAAGAGTGCCCCGGCCGCCAGACCGCCGATGATCGACCCGAGCCCTTGGACCGAGCTGAGAACGCCGGCGAAGGCCGCGGGCTGCCGCAACCCGATGTCGAGGAGCGCGAAGGTCGCCGTGCTGCTGAGACTTGATGCCGCCATGGCGCAACCGCCTGCGACTACCAGGGCTCGCAGTGTCGTGTGCCGCCATAGGTAGCGGATGCCTTCGGCGGTCTCGGTGGTCCAGTTCCGCCGGGGCCTGCGTGCGGGCGCGGCTTCACGCACGCGGATCATGCTGAAGGCGGCCGCGCCCAGCAGGAAGGACAGCGCGTTCAGCAGGGCGACGGTCGGGCCGCCCAAAACAGTGAACAGACCCGCACCGATCAGGGGACCGAGCAGGCTGGTGCTCTCGATCGCGGCCCGGGACAGGCCGTTGAAGTCCCCGCGTATGTCGCCCGGGACGGCGGAGGCGATCAACGCGGTCTCAGCGGCGTCCATGAGCACGGCTCCCGTGCCCACCATGGTCAGCACGGCGAAGAGCAGCCACACATCCTCCGGAGAGCGCACGGCGATGGGTGCCGTCATGACAGCGGCCAGCACCAGGCTCGTGGCGATCAGGAGCGTGCGGCGGCGCATCCGGTCGGCCAGGTTGCCGAGGAACGGTCCCGCAAGGGCCGGTGCCCAGGCGCAAAAACCCACCAGGGCGGCCAGGCTGTTTGAACCGGTGAGCTCCTTCACCCAGACCCCGGAGGCCAGAAGCATGGCCGAGTCCCCGAAGCCGGAGACGATCACTCCCGTCAGGTAGACACGGGCATTGCGGTCCCGCAGCACCGTGAAAAGCCCCATGGCCATGCCCGGCCCCCCTTGATGATCTCGCTCCACAGGTTTTCGGCACCCTACTCCCAACAGAATGGTTGGGGGTAGGGGGTGCCGTGGTGGCGGCATGCGCTTTACTGACTGGCGTGACCGACGCAGACCCCGTCCTGAGGGCCCTCGCCCATCCCGTGCGGCTGCGGATGCTCACGCTCATGTGGCCCGGGCCGATGTCCGCCGCCGAACTCGCTCGTGAGCTGGACATCTCGCACGCCCTGGCCAGCCGGCACCTACGGCGCCTGGATGCCGCCGACCTGGTGGAACTGGCCGAGGAACGCATCCGCCGCGGAGGCCGGGAGCGCCGCTACCGAACCGTCCACGGCTCCCCGCTGTCCGACCGCAGCGATGGGGCTCGGATGCTGGCAGCGACCCTGGCGCACACCCTTCAAGAGCGCGCCGCACGCCGGGCTCCAGACGGCAAGGGGGTAACCGTCGACGCGGAACTGTGGGTGGCGCCGGAGGTGTGGGAAGCGGCCAGGCAGCGGCTCGCCGATGTCGCGGCCGAACTCCACGACGCCGCGCACCCGCCACGCACGCCCGGAACGATCCCCGTGGGCGTGAGCCTGATGACCTTCCCTTTGCAAGAGGCCCCGCATGCTGACGCTGACCGGGAACCGTGACGAGCACCGCCCTCCACTTGACCTGACAGCACACCGACTCTGCCCCGCCTTACGCTGTCAGCGGCTACCGCTAATTCCGCTCCGATACTTCCCGAGGGCCTACGCGGTCCGCTGGAGCAACAGCTCGCAATGGGCGAGAGAACCGGAGGCAAGCACAGAGGCGTTGACCGGACTACGCGTTGCGCCATGCATCGGTGACACAACCGACTTCGAAGTGCCACCACCCATTCTCCTGGCCGCGGAGAAGCAGCGCCTTGATCCCGCCAAGGTCTGCATCCCCGGCTACACCCTGCTGCGCCTCGGGCCGTACTTCCAGACCTGGGTCGCCTCCCACGACGCCGACCACCTCAACACCGAGCTCGCGGGCCAGGCGGCCACCGTCCTTCCCGGCTTCACGGTCACCGCGAAGAGAACGCGCTGTTCGACGTCAACGACCACGACAGCTACACCGACCCGTACCTCACCGACGTCACCGCGATCCTCGCCGACGCCATCGCGGGGGTGAGCGCGTGACCACCACGCCCCTGTACAAGATCGAGACCAGCGAAGGCGGCGACGGCAGCACCCACCCCGCCGAATGCATCTGGACCCCCGGCGAGGCGGAGATGAAGCAGCGGGGACCGGCTTCATCAGTCACCGCGGCCTGCACATCGCAGGGATCAATGACGCCACCGACCACCCCTACCCGGTCGGCTTCCTGGCCATCGGGCATCAGCGGTGGACCGACGTCATCGAGGTCGCCGCCGCGTACATGGCACGGGTCCACGGCTGGCGGACCCTCCACCTCTACCCGGGCGACGACCCCTCGGGGCTCATCCCCCGTATCCCGCGCGCCGTCCAGACCTGGCGCGTGTTCTTACGGCACCCGCACCCGGACCCACGCATGCGCCTGCGAGTGGGACGACACCTGGCGCATGGTCTGGGCGGCCGCCACCGAACCCGGCGCCGTCCCGATCACCGCCTGCGCCACCCCGCCGCCCTGGCGACGGCTGTCGACATCCCCAACCCCGACGAAGGCGCGCCCGTGATCAATGTGGATCGCGGGCGGCAAGGTTTCGTGATCATTGTGTCGAAGCGTCGCAGGCGGGCAAGGGCACCACATGGGCATCCTGACGACGCTGCGCGATGGCGATCACCGACTTACCCTGCGGATGGCTGCCTGGGATTCCGACTGCGCCCGTCAGCTCCTGCCGCCGGTGGAGAAAGCAGCCGACCACACGAAGCTGTGGTGGGCGGCGACCGTGGCCGTGGCGGCCGCGGGCGGATGGCGCGGCCGGAAGGCCGCAGCCGCCGGCATCATGAGCATGGCAGCGGCAGAACTGCTCTCAAACGGGATCGTGAAACAGCTCGTGGAGCGACGTCGGCCGCCGAAGGAATGGATCCCGCACGACGATGTCGAGGACCGGCCCGACAGCTCCTCCTTCCCTTCCGGGCACACCGCCGCCGCCGTCGCCTTCACCGCCGCAGTCGCCTCTTCCTGGCCCCCGGCCGGGGCCGTCTGCGCCATACCTGCCGTGCTGGTGGCGATCGAACGGGTCCACAGTGGCGCCCACTACCCCTCCGACGTCGCCGCTGGCGCCGCCATCGGCCTGACCGCTGCCACCCTTGTACGCGCAACGCCCCGTCTGATCCGTCGCTGGGGATAGTCACGAAGCACACGCCTTCTCCTGGCGGGACAGGCGCGCCGCAGGCCGTGGAGCGCAGCGCAGTTCAATGCGTCCGCATGCTGGCCGACCCGGGCGAGGTGAAGGCAAAGGCCCGGCTTCCCCGCAGATGACCGCGGGGGAGCCGGGCCTTTCTGCGTTCCGAGGCCTTTGCCAGTTCAAGATCGCCTACTGGTGTTGACTGCGGAGCCGCTCCGGGACAGTGATCTGCTGGCCCTTCTGCGCGAGCATGGCGGCGAACAACGGCGCGCTGGTGTAGCTCATGCCGTCCTTGCAGTACATTTCGCCGCCGTCTCCCTGCGGTGCGCCACTGACCTTCATCCGGAAGCCCTGCTCCGAATCCCATGAAGTCTTCTGGGTTGCGCCTTCGAAGGCGGTCGTCGAACCGGCGGAGCTGAACGAGGTCTCCCGCATGGCCTTGTTGACCGCCTCGATGCGTGTCGCGGCCGATGCCTCCGAGCCGTCGGCGCCGCGGTCCGTGCCGGAGCTGTTGCCGGACCCGTCTCCGCAGCCGACCGCACTGCCGGCGAGTGTCACGGCCAGGGCCAAGGGGCGGAGGACGGACTTGGAGCGTCGGAGAAGCACCGGGTTCCAGCAGGCCACTCGCGCCGGGGCCGCCACCGCCGCACCTCGCCGGCGGCCTCCGGCTCCTGCCCGGCCGGACGCCCGCTGCCCCCTGCCCGGCAACGAACGGCACCGGCTGGCCCGCTCCAGCACGGGCATCAGCGCCCACATCGTCTGCTGCACGTCCGCGATGTGCCAGGCCTGCGCAGCGAACTGCTCCGCCCGGATGACAGCAGACGCCCGTGCTCCGCCTCAGCCACCCCCAAGGGATGCTCGTGCCGCACCCGCTCCAACTCGGCCGCAGTGCGCTCTGACGTCGTCGTCCTGGCCGTGCCGGTGCTCCTGGTGGTGACAGCGGTACAAGCAGGGGTTCCGCCGCCCTTTCTGCGATGCCCGCCCAGCCGGCTACGGAGCCTTGCTCGCGGGTGGAGGCGTGATGGACGGTTCGATGGTCGACCGGACGTAGATCCGCGTGGTACCGGGTGTGAACTCGTGGGCGAAGAGGTCGACGCAGCGTTCGAGGCATTTACCCTCCGGGGACGCCAGGTCGTCCGGGCACAGGCTGGCCTTCCGCAGGCCCTGGACGAACGTCTCGGGTTCGGGCAGTCCGAGGTGGCCGAAGGCGGCGGCGGGCCGGTAGCCCTTCTCCTCGGGATGCAAGTTCCCGATCATCTCGGTGCCGCTCCCGATGAGTCTGCCTGTGTACCGCTCCGCGTCCTCGCTCGGCAGGACGAAGGCGAGCAGGCCGGTGTCGTAACGCTGGCCGGTCTTGTAGCCCGACCGCCGGTCCGAGGCTTCATCCGGAATGCGGATACCGAGCTGGTCGCTCATCCAGGCGGGCGTGGCTCCTTCTTCCCAGCAACACGTCATTTCCTGGCCCGTCAGGTCCGACGACACGTCATCGGCGACCCAGGACACCACACCGATCGCGGTGGCGACGCAGGCGAGGAGCACCGCAACGACGACGACTGCGACCGGCACACGACGGCGGCGCACGGGCTGGGTGTCGGCAGCGGTCCGGGGGGAGGTGTCCATCAGTGATCCTCTATCGCGCTTCCTGCTGCTCACGACCCGGATCCGTCCGGTCGCCCTCGCGGCCCGGCTGGTCCGGCTGCGGCAGAGAGCCCTGGTTCGGGGCGGGGCCGCCCAGATCGTAGTGTTTGACGGAGCTGCTGCCCGCCATGTCGAACTCCTGGGCGATGCCCGTGGTGTGGAGGCGGGCCATCTGACCATCCGGAATGCTCGTATCGCTGCCCCACGGGAGAGGGATGGTCACGCCTTTGCTCTCGTCCCAGTTGTAGCGGTCCCAGGCGTTGGCCTGGTAGTCGAGACCGACCTTGGGCTGTCCGTTCCCGTCCGGCACGACGGTGACCACCCCAACACCCGCGAGGGCGGCTGGTGCTTCCACTGCGACGGGCGCGGGCGCACCCGCTCCCTGTGGAGCCGGTGGCCGGGGACGCATGAGCGGCTGGGCAAGCCCGAGGGGAGCTTGGGCAAGCCCTCCGCGCGGGCGGGCTTGCCCAGGCGCCGACGGCTTGGTCAGCGGTCTGTTTCCGGGTCAGCCGCTTTGTTCGGCCCGGTCTCCGGATCCGAGCTGTCGTCGACGTCCAAGACCGCGGTGCCATCGTCATCGTCATCGTCTTCGACTTCGGCAGGGCTCTGAGTTCCCCCTGCCAACGCGGCTGCGGCGATCTGGTTGATGGTCGTCTGTGGGAAGAGGTGGCTGTAGTGAAGCTTCCCCTTGATTGTGGACACCTGGAGACTGGGACCCGAGGTTCCAGAGGAAGTAGCACCAGGTGGGAAGCAAGTACACGAAGCGGTAC
>NZ_JBEXSI010000123.1:0-5974 GCF_040613515.1 Streptomyces sp. NPDC006261 | reverse complement strand
GGCGTTCATGGTCGGACAGCTCCAGCGGCAACGGCTTCGGACCAGGCATCGTTCCACCCTACAACCGCAAGCGAACTAGCGACTCAGGACACTAGCGGTGAGAGCTCGACCCGTAACACCATCGCCACCCACACCAAACTGATCAGCCCAGGCCAGCCCACCACCCACTGATCAGAAAAACCGCCCCTGGACACCCGGCCATGTACTTGGCGCGGCGCAGGTACAGCTGGGTCAGGGTCTCGCCTTCGTACGGGTGGATCAGTGACCGCTCGGTGAACAGTTTCTGGGCTGCCTCGTAGCCGCGGGGGCCGTAGCAGACCAGGTCGATGTCTGAGCGGGTGCCCGCCACGCCGACGAGGAAGGAGCCGCCGATGTCGTCGTCGGCCTCCTGGTCCACGATCCAGCCGATGATGGCGAGCAGGTCCTTCGGCTCGTGCGGGGCTGCGGGCTGCGGGCTGCGGGCTGGGCGGAGACGACGATGCCGCGGGTGCGCTGGGCCCGCGGCAGGTCCAGGACGGAGCGCAGCGCGTCGGCGGCGCCATCGAGCTCGTCGGCGTTCAGGCGGATCACCGCGAGGTTGCACCGGGAACCGGCTTCGTCTCCGAATGCGCCAACCGACCGCGGGGTTCACGGAACTCCGGTCGGAGCCAAGGTTCAGATCCGCATCAAGGTGCGGTCGCCCTCGATAGGACGACCGCACCTTCCGTTGCTCTGTGTCTCAGCGGAGGTCAGGTCGTGGAGTGGTAGTAGACCGCCAGGCGCGCCTGTTCCACAGGCGAGACGCGCTTGTGGAACTTGGACCACTTCGCGGAGTGCTTGATCCTGCCGTTGTACTTCTTTGTGGACTTGGCGGTGATGAGTTGGCCGTGGTTGATTCCGGCCTTGTACTGGACCTCGTGGTTCGCCGTGCCGGCGATGCCGGAGGACTCGGAGACGGTTTCGTCGTTGTACGAGGAGATCGTGGTCCAGTCGGTGCTCATGTTGCCGTTATCGGTGGTACTCGGCATCTTGCTCCCGAGCGCCTTGAGGAAGCTGCTACCCGGCTTCATGTCCGTGCACTGCCGGGCCTTTCCGCAGAACTTCGCCCTGCTCTTGGTGACTCCGGCGTGCGGGGTGCCCAGCGTGACGACGTCCTCGATGTAGAGCTTCTTCGGGAAGCCCGCAGCACCCTTGTGGGTGTAGTGCAGAGCGGCGCGGACGACGAGACCGCCCATGGAGTGGGCTACGACGTCGACCTTGATGCCCTTCTTCGTGTAGTTCCTGGAGACGTAGTTCGCGAACTCCTTGGCCACGTCCTTGATGGGCGTCTCGCGGCTACCCTTGACATTGGCCGAGCACTTCTTGTTGTTCGTGTAGTAGCCGAAGGTGAGCAGGTTCCCCTTCCACTTCTTGCTCGTGAAGTGCTTGCGGGCGGTGTCGAAGTATTTGGTGCAGTCGTGCTTGCCGAAGGGGGCGTACCCGTGAACGAAGATGACCCGGTTGCTTTGCCCGTTCGACCGGGACGGCTTGCTCGCCGCGCCGGCCGGTGCGACTGCGAGCATGGTGAGGACACCCGCCAGCGCTGCGGCGAGAAGCAGCGTGAACCGCCTCTGAGTTCTCTGCATGAAAGTTTCCCCGTTTCCCCGTCTTTGAGTGTGGTTCTCGACGGGCACATTAGCCCGGCCCGGTCACAGGGTGTGCCGGTCGTTCGACCCACATCCGGTCCCGTTCGTTCGCCAGTCAACTAGCCTCGGCCTCATGCGGCTTGGGGGGCACGTGGGGAACAGCGAGCGCCTGGTGAACCGGACCGTCGAGCGGTACGGGGTGTGGCTCAGGTCCACCGTGGTCTGTCTGTGCGGTGCGCTGGGCCTCGTCTGGGCGGATGAGGAGGATGTGCCCCTGGCGCTGGCGCTGCTGGCGCCGGCTGTCCTCGCCTGCGGTGTGCGTCTCTGCTCGCTGCGCCGTCCGCTCCCGTTCGCCCTGCTCTGGACCCTGGATGCGGCATTTGGTGATGCTGATGGGGTTGTCTCAGCCGGTCCTCGGCGGTGAGGGCGCGAATGCGATGGTGGAGGCGAGGCCGAGAAAGCTTTCGGCAGATACGTCAACAACAACGGCGTGGTGGTGCCCGTGGGACAACGCAGCGCCGGACCCAGCGTCTGACCGCTTCCACAAGCAACTGACCCCATCATCGGGGTTCAGTCGCACGGCTGAGCCTTCGCTCGCCCTGGACTCAGCCCGTTGCAACTTGAACCCCAGACACCGTAAGAGCGACCGAGGATAGGGCCCGAGGGTTGCGCGAGCCCAGGGGTCTCATTTCGATGGAATTGCTCTACTGGTCTTCGCCTGTCACGTCGGAGGTTCCCCTCGCCCGCATCCCGCGCGGGTGCACCCCGTCGATGACGAGTGTCAGCAGGCGGTCAGCTTCGGCTGCGCCGTCATGGTCGTGTTCGGTGGCCAACGCGATGGCTCCGACGAGTTTGAGTAGCTGGGTGATGGTGACGTCGGGGCGTACGGCCTGAGCCTGGTGAGCGCGCGCGAGTAGTTCGCTGCCGGCGTTCACGATCATCGTGTGGCAGGTGTCCCCCAGAGTCGGATCGCCGGCACCAGGCATAAGGGATGCCCCCAGACCCCTGTTGGTCACGGCGTGTGCGCCGACGGCCTGGAGCCAGGTGACGAGCGCGGCGCCCGGGTCGGGCTCGACGGCCAGATCATGTGCCTTGGCGCACAGCGTCTCAACCCGGTCTTTGAAGACGGCCTCCAGCAGCGCCTGCCGGGAAGGGAAGTGCCGGTGCAGTGTGGCCGAGCCGACCCCGGCGTGCCGGGCGATCTCCTCCAGAGAGGCTTCGGCACCGTGCTGAGCGACGACAGCCCCGGCCGCGGCCAGGATCCGCTCGTAGTTGCGCCGCGCGTCGGCGCGCATGGGTCTCTTCGGCGATTGCGGCACGGTGGCCCCTTGGGACACGGGAACTCCTGACGGCTTGCTAACCGGGGTGGCCCTCCATATTGTATCGAGCGCCAAACGGAGGGCCACCCCACTTAAGGGAGGTTCTCCCTGGTGTGTGCGAAATCCAGGAGAGACAGTGGAGTTGACGGACAAGGCCATCGTGGTGACAGGTGCGACTGGCCTGCAGGGCCGGGCGGTGACCAGGCATTTGCTCGCCGGTGGCTGGCAGGTGCGCGCGCTCACGCGCAATCCTGAGGGGGTGCCGGCGAGGGCCCTGGCGAGTGCCGGAGCGCAGATCGTACGCGCGGAGATGGAGGACATCGCCTCTCTCGTCGACGCCGCCGAAGGCGCCTACGGCCTGTTCAGCGTCCAGCCCACGGTGGGTTCCCCCGGCACGGCACCCGAGTTCTCCGCCGAGGACGAGGTCCGCTGGGGAATGAACATCGCCGAGGCCGCACAAACCGCCAACATCAAGCACCTCGTCTTCAGTTCGATCGCCGGCGCGGACCGCCATGACAGTGAGACGTTGCCGCAGAACCTGATCAGCAAGTGGCGGATCGAACAGCACCTCGCGAAGCTCGGCCTGCCCGCCACGATTCTCCGACCGGTCTCCTTCATGGAGAACTACACCGGTGAATACGCCCTGCAAGGCGGCAGCCTGATCTCGGGCATCGCCCCGGACGTTGCGCTGCAGATCATGGCCGTGGACGACGTCGGCGTCGTCATCGCGCTGGCCTTCTCCCGGCCCCAGGAGTGGATCGGGCGGGCGACGGCTCTGGCCGGCGACGAACTTACCCCGGTCCAGATCGCCGCCCACATCGAGACGGCCATCGGACGCCCGCTGCCGTACTCCCAGATCCCGGTGGAAACGATCCGCGCTGTCAACGAGGAGTTCGCGTTCGCCCACGAGTGGCTGGGCGAACGCGGCTACCGCGCCGACATCACCGCCACGCGACGGATCCACCCCGCTGCGATGGACTTCCCCACCTGGCTGCAGCGAACCGGTGCAGCCCAGATCACAACGTTCCTGGAGGCCCATCCCGCAGAGGCGCAGGACGCGTGAGCGGCCAGCGGCTCGACCTCGGGCGCATCGGGATCTGGGCAGGCGAACTCGACAACTGCACGGCAGCCGGTGCCCGCGAGGCCGTGACCACGATCGAGGATCTCGGCTTCGACACCTTGTGGTTCCCCGAGACAGCCGGGCGGGAAGCGATGGCACAGGCCGGGATCCTGTTGTCACAGACCCAGCGGATCGTAGTGGCAGCCGGCAGTACCGATATCTACGCGCGTGACGCCGTGACGACCGCCGCCGCACAGCGCACCCTTGAGGAGGCTTTCCCCGGACGCTTCCTGCTCGGTCTGTGGGACAGCCACCCCAGCCTCGCCGAAGATGTCCGCGGCCACCGCTTCGGCCCCCCAGTGCCCACTATGCGCGCCTACCTCGACGCGCTGGACGCCGCCCCGTTCGGGCCGCCCGCCACGGCAGCCTCGCCACACCGGGTGCTCGCGGCCCTGGACCCCGGCATGCTCGCACTCGCCGCCGAACGAGCCTGGGGTGCAACCCCGTTGGGCATGCCGGTCGAGCACACACGCAAGGCCAGAGCCGTGCTCGGACCCACTGCGCTCCTGGCCGTCACCCAGCTGTGCGTGCTGGGCCCAGACCGCTCGCACACCACCGCAATGGCCCGCACCACAGCAGCGGCCGCCCTGCCCAACCGCCGCACTCTGCTGCGCGACCTGGGGTACGAGGACGTGGACTCGCTCGGCGACCGACTCGTCGACGCGATCGTGGCCCACGGCACCGCCGAGGACATCGCCGGCCGTATCCATGAGCACCTTGCCGCCGGGGCCGACCACGTCAGCCTCCACCTCCTCACCACCGCGCCCCACACCCCGCCCACACGGCAGTGGCAGGAGCTCGCAGCACACCTCCTGCCCTGAACGGCGCGGCCCTTTCGCCGAGCAGCAGAGGAGATGCCTTGCCTGCCGTGCCGTCATCTCTCTTTGAGCCTCTCTGGGAGCAGTTCTCGGCTCTCCTGCCCGAGCGACCCGAGTTCGACCCCTCGCATCCGCTGGGCTGTCACCGTCGACGCGTGCCAGACAGGATGGTGTTCAAGCTGGTCGTCGAAGCATTGGTACACGGCTCTGGCTACGAACGAGTCGCCACCGCCGACTGCTCGGACTGGACCATCCGCAACAGGCTCAAGCAGTGGAGCAACCTGGGACTGGCACACGAACTGCACCGCATCGCACTGACCGCGTACGACAAGATAATCGGCCTGGAGCTGTCCGAGTTGTCCGTCGACGGCTGTCACACCAAGGCCCCATGCAAAGGCAACAAGTCAGGGCCATCGCCAGTCGACCGGGCCAAGCAAGGGCTCAAGCGGTCCACCTTGGTCGACGGCGCCGGAATACCGCTCGGTCTGGCCTCAGCCGGTGCCAACCGGCACGACTCCGTCCTGCTCGAACCGACCATCAACGCAGCCAGGCGCCAGGTCGGGAGCCTACCCATCAATGCCACCGTGCATCTCGATTCCGCCTACGACGGCAAGCCCAGCCGCCGGATCCTCGACGACCACGACCTCATCGGCGAGATCGCCCGCAAGGGCGTGCCCGCTCCGATCCAGGTCGGCATGCGCTGGGTGGTTGAACGCACCCAATCGTGGATGAACGGCTACGGCAAAATCCGCCGCTGCTTCGAACGCGACGGCCGCGTCGTCGACTTCTACCTATATCTCGCCGCCGCGTTCGTCACTGTGCGCGCCTTGATTCGACGTGCGAGAAAGTTCTACCGGTGGCCGAGCCGCCCAACTGCACGTCGGCTGGGGTGATGCCTATCCTCGGTTGCTCTAAGGTCGCTTTTTTCAGAATCTCGATTGTCTGCTGCTGTTCGCGGTTCTCTCTGCGCAGCCGACGCAGTTCCTCACGCTCCGCGCTGGTCAGCTCGCCCGGGGCACCCTCGCCCTGGTCGGCCTTGGCCCGGCGGTACCAGCCGCGCAGGGACTCGGAGCTGATGCCGAGTTCCCGAGCGACGGCGGTGACCGTCTTGCC
>NZ_JBEXSI010000122.1:0-6810 GCF_040613515.1 Streptomyces sp. NPDC006261 | reverse complement strand
GGAGTTCGACCACCCGATCACCATCAACATCAACGGCTGCCCGAACGCCTGCGCCCGCATCCAGGTCGCCGACATCGGCCTCAAGGGCCAGTTCCTTCTCATCTCTCAAGTACCCGCCACGCTCCATCCCGCAAGAGTGGGCAGTCTTCCCCGGCCTACGCCGCGGGCTCCTACCCGGCGGTCGAGTCGGCGCACGGACCGGCAGTCCCTCTGCGTCATGCATCCCCAGACCCGAGAGTGCCGTCATTTGCCATCGACATCCACGCGCTGCGTGATCGCCAACCACCTCCAAACCCGGTCGACAAACGCTGTTCAAACGCACGCGAGATGAAGTGGATGTGGGCGCGTTTCACTTCGCAGTCGACGTCCCGGGCTCTTTGCGCGCGGACGCTGAGCCGAGGGCGCGGGAGCGGCGGAGGTGGTCAGTTGGTGGGCCAGGGTTTGCCCTGCCAGCTCCACCGGTCGTGGCCGTCGCGTGCGTAAGCGGGCTCCCCGGGGGCAGTGCCTCCGCCGGACAGGGTGCCGTATCCACCGCTCTGCGCCTGCACAGGGTGGAGCTCGATGGTCTGTCCGTCCAGCGGGCCGACAGTCGGGGCTTCATGGACGCGCCGGTGCGCCCTGCACCTGGACTGGCCCGAGCTAGGGCAGTTCGGCGTGGGCGGGGCCGGCGAGGTACGACCCGCACCCGGCGAGCGGAACCGACTGCTAGATGACAGCCCCGGCTACGGCCTCGCGGTCGATCTCGTCAGTGAGCCTTTTCCAACCTCACGTTGAGGTGTGGGGGAGCACGAGTACGGTCTGGACGATCGCGGTGCTGCGGTTGATGCCGCATAGGTATCGAGCTGCTCGCCGTCGTACGGGCGCCGGCCTCGCTGATCGGCGCCGGGAACCCTTCGGCCCGTACGGCCTCAGCTTGCAGTATCGCTGCCAGCTGGCGCTCTGCTGCGTGGCAAAGTCCGCCAGGGTGCGTACGAGGTGGTGGTGGCCTGCTCTGATCAGGCTCGCGTCCTGATGGGGCCCACTCCGGGCCGGACGGCGCGTCATCTCAAGCAGGGGGACCTCCATCTCCCTCGCGCTGGATGTTCCACGTCACTCTCCGTTGGCGGGGGCCGCGGAGCAGGCCGACGGTTTGGCTGAAGAGAGCGGCCAGCGCGTTGATCGCCCAATGGCACAGGGGATAGACAGGCCCGAGCAGGTAGGCCCTGGACAACGTGGGATCGCGGGCGTAGACGATGGAAGTGGCCACGGTCAGTTGCACCGTCGAGATGATCGCGATGGCGACCCCCCAGCTCAGCATCCACGCCACCTCGCCGGTGCTGTGGAACACGACCAGCCGGACGAGCTCCCAGAGCGTGCCGCCCATCAGGACCAGCACCCACACGTATGACAGCACTGCCTCCCAGGCGATAGGCCACAGGTCCACGCTGCCAGGGCGGAACATCTTCCGGCCGTGGGTGCGTACCACCTCTCCCTGGCCGCGTGCCCAGCGCGTGCGCTGCTTCCACAGGGACCGCAGAGTGAGCGGGACCTCCATGCCGACAAGGGCGTTGGGTTCGAAGCTCGTGCGGTATCCGGCTTCCAGCAGCCGCCAGGTCAGCTCGATGTCCTCGGTCGCCATGCGCGGGTCGTATCCGCCGACCGCCAGGACCGCGTCGCGGCGGAAGATGCCGAGAACACCGGCGACCGTGCCGACCCGGCCCGCCAGCGCGTGGGTGCGGCGAATCAGGCCGATCAGCGAGGCCGCCTCCAGCACCTGCATCGCCGAGAGGACGTTGCGCCGGTTGGTGACGAACGGTGCGCCGGCCACGGCGGCGTAGCGGCGCGACCGTGTGATGCGCTCGACCAGGTACTTGACGGCGTCCGGATGCAGGTGGGTGTCCGCGTCGGTCACCACGACCAGCTCGTGGCGGGCCCTGCGCATGCCCTCGTTGAGCCGGTCGGCCTTGCCGAGGTTGACCTCGTCGTCCAGCACACTCACCCGCGGGTCCCCGGCCGCAGCCTCCACGGCCGCCCGTACGGTGGCGTCGGAGGAGCCGTCGTTGAGGATCAGCACCTCCAGCTCCGGATAGTCCACCCGGAGCAGGGCCTGTACGCAACGGGCGATCACCGCCTCCTCGTTGTAGGCGGGCACCAGGACGGTCACCGCGGGCCAGCCGCCCGCCGGGGGGTGGATGACGCGGCGCTCCTCCAGCAGCCGGAAGAGAAGACCTCCCGCGATCCACACGGCGCTGGTGGCCACCGGATAGAAGACCACGAAGTAGAAGAGCAGGTCACCAACTTCCATGGCGCTCCTCCCGCCGCCTCAGCCACACTCCGCACAGCAGGAACACATTCGCGATGACGAAGGACACCGCCGCCACCAGCACGATGTCGTGTAAAAAGGGCCCGTGTCCGAGCTCGACCACCGCCAGCCACGTCGCCGCGACCCACAGCAGCGGGGCAATCACGGCCCGGACCACCATGCGCGAACGGGAGATGCTGGACACCGGCATGAACCGGACGTCGTACCGTTCCTCCCCCGGGTCTGAGCCCTGATCCACACACATCTCCCGTTGAGAACTGTCGGCATCGGCTGCCAGGCGGACGATCAGTCCCAGTCCCCGGGCTGCCTTCGACACTGTAGGTGCCCACAGAGGCCGAATGCCGGAACTGTGAGTGACGAGCGTGGCGGGTGCTTTGGAAGTCCGGCAGGGCTGGGCGGCCTGGGCCGTGAGCCGTTTCAACCTGACGTGGTCAAACCGGCAGCCCTGGCGGCGGGCATGAGAAAAGCTCCTGGTAGACGGGTTCACGACCAAGATCACCAGTCCGCCAGGAGCTTGCGCGTGCTTGCCTACCCGTCCGGTATCGATCTGTCCAGCCGCACCCTGCAGCATCTCTCCGGTCTCCTCGCAGGTCACCGCCGTCAGATCGGCTCTCGGTGGCGTCGCCTGTCTTGTGGTCGGCAGGCCCTGCTCGTCCTGGCCCACCTGCGCTGCGGGGACACCTACGCCCGCCTCGCAGCAGGTTTTGGTGTCGGTATCACAACGGTCTACCGGTACATACGCGAGGCCGTCGATCTCTTGGCCGCTCTGGCGCCCACGCTGGAGCAGGTGATGCGAACCGTGCGGACGAAGGCGTACGTGATCCTGGACGGCACCGTGCTGCCGATCGACCGCATCGCTGCCGACCAGCCGTACTACTCCGGGAAGAAGAAGCACCACGGGATGAACGTGCAGGTCCTCGCGGATCCAGCCGGCCGTCTGATCTGGGCCTCGGACGCCCTACCCGGAGCCGTGCACGATCTGACCGCGGCCCGGACCCATGGCATCCCTGCCGCCCTCGCCGCCGACGACATCAAGTGCTGGACGGACCAGGCATATCAGGGCGCCAGACCCTGCCATCCGTGTGCCCTTCCGGGGCAAGAACCTGCACGGCTGGCGCCGGCGTCACAACCGCGACCACGCCAAGATCCGCAGCCTGGGCGAGCGCGCCATGGCTACCCTCAAATGCTGGCGACTCCTTCGGAAGCTCCGCTGCAGCACCACCCGGATCACCGCCCTCGTCCGTGCCGTCGTCGCACTCGAACTCACCACCTGATCAAGACGGAAAAGACTCAGTGGCTGAAAGTACGGCACCGTGTGACTCAGATCACGTCGCGGTGGCCGAGATTTGTTGCCGGTGGCATCGCTTCACGGGGCCGAGGGGTGAACATCTCAGTTCGCGAAGGGAGCGATACACCGTGAACACCGTAATGGACCAGCGCACACGCTTCGTCGTCCTGTCAGAAGATCTCCGAAACGAGCGCGGGATCGTAACGGCCACCGAGACCGGCATCCGCATGGTGGAGCATGGCGAGCACAGCGAGCGCATCTCGTGGAACTCGAAGCGCGCACCGGACCTAGTGCAGGCCTTGACCGTCCGCAGTTTTGTCAGCGGCGCATGGACGACCGCTGGCGAACCCACGTGCACCACCGACGAATGCGTTGCTGAGGTCGATTATTTCGCGGCCAAAACCCTTGTGGTTCCTCGAAGTGCGCGGTGGCTGGAGGCCGTGTCCACCGCCCTGGCCGGCAACTGGTGTGCCTCTCTCAGGCAAACCGGCCACCTGCCTCTCACCGCGCTTGGCGCGTTGAGGGCGGAAGCCCGCGCGGTACACCGGCAACTGGTGCCGTTGTGGCGGCGCCGGACACGACAAGGCCGGGTGCTGTCTCTTGACGCCGACCTGGGTGGCGGACTGTCGCTCTACGACATGGTCGCCACCCAGGTCGACCTGCTAGCCCACACGACGGGCGGAGTGTTCGATGACGAGCGGCTCAACGCGGTGTTGCGCTGTCTGTCTCTGGTCGAGCGGCAGGTAGTGATGGCGTACGCCGCGGGCGAGGGCACGACGTGGTCGGAGGCAGCAGATGCCGTTGGCGCCACTGCCCCGGAGGCTTTGGGCGAGCGAGTCCGCCGTAAAGCGAAGCGACTGGCCGCCGAGCAGTCGCGCCGCACGGCGCAGCGCGTCAGCGGGCCTCGCGAGTGGGGAACGAGCGGCTAACTCTGGTGCCACCGCCGTCCTGCCCTGCCCCAGCCAACACGTGGGGCACCGGGCAGTCAGCCCCAGTCCAATCTCCCAGAGGAACCAGGTCATGCCTACCATTGTCCTGCTCGTTGTGTTTCTGCTCGTCGTGGTCTCCACACTTGTGTGCGGGGCGCTTGTCTACGTAACTCACCGCCACCCGGCTTTCCGAGAACCACTACTCGTCGGCCTGGCCGGAATGGCCGTGCTGGCCGCGCTAGTGACCCCGATCGTGACCCGTTGAAGATCGCAAGGCCATGGAACGGTTCAGCCAGGACACGCTGGAACGGCTTGCTGCGCCCTGGCCCGCTGGACCGACGAGTGTGAGGAGGTTTTCTGACCTCACCAGCCTGTCTCGCTGCTGATCGCCCCACGCCCCCAGCGCCTTTCTCGCCGCCGATCTCCGCCCCAGGGCTTCTCGGGTCGCCCGGAGCGGGAGATCTGCGCTCACCGCCCGTACGAGGGATGACCAGCTGGTGTGGCGTGGTGGTAGAGGTCCCGGGGCGGTCCTTCCGTCGGGAGGCGGCCCAGCGGGGTGCCGTGTAGGTGCCGCCCCGGGGCCGTCCATCTGGGGACTTGGGCCTTTCTCAGCTCGGGACCGTCACACGGCACTGTCCGGGCACTGTCACCTGCCAGGATTCACCGTCATCTGTACCGGGCGGGTGATCGTGCCGTGCCAATGCCTATGACGGTGCAAACCGGACGGGCCTACCCCCTTATCCAGCTTGTCGCCAGGCGGCCATCAGCTGGTCGCCGACACCTCGACCGCTGGCATTTCGCCTGCGGACGGCTCCACCACCGGCGGCTGTGCGGCCGCTTGTGCGGCGGCCCGGTCGCGACGCTTCTGCCTCGTGCCGTTGCCGGGCTTGTTCTGTGAGGCCCAGTCGGGTTCCGGGCCGGGGTCCTTCGCGGGGATCTTCGTCACTTCGAGCCCTGCGGCGCACCCTCGTGTGTGCTGTCCGGTGTCGCATGTCAGCAGCCGTACGGGGCGGGAGGCCATCGACTGGATGGCGACTGCCCGGTCGATGATCTCGTCGTCGTCGATGGGGAGCCGTACGTGGCCAGGCTGATCCAGGACGATTTCGACACTCACCTGGCCGCGGATGTCCATGCTGCCGTCGCCGGGGGAGGAGGAACTCCTTTCCCTCCAGACGCCGGAGGTGCGCCCGTCGAGGGTCCCGTCCAGGAGCCCGAGGGTGTGGGACGCGCGCCAGCGGCTCCTCTCCTTTCCGGACTCTTTCAGGCCGTCGAGCTCGTCGACGACCGTGATCGGGAAGAGGAGGCGGACATCGTCGTGGGGCCGCAGGTCCAGGATCTGGCGCAGATCGGCGTCGGCGAGCTTGTCGGGGTTTTGGATGTAGAAGCTGGAGTCGGCGACCACGAGGGTCTCCGGTTTGCTCCACCGGTCCATCTGCGCTTTCAGGGCCTCGCCAGCGGCCTGGAGAGCCTGCGTGCGCTCCGCCAGTTCAAGGGCCACCAGGCCGTTGACCAGTCGTTCTTGGGAGCTTCCGGCGAGGCTGCCGCAGCTGCCGAGGAGCGCCTCATAGCGGCGGGTGAGCACCAGGTGGTCGATGTCGGCGTCACGGACCTGATGGCGCAGGACACCGGCCGCGTCGGTGGCCCATTCGAGATAGACCAGGAGCTGGGTGTAGGCGCTGCCTCGGTGGGAGCCGCGGAGGTTCTCCGCCGTCAGCTGGGCACCGCCGAGGGCTTGGAGGATGTTGCCAGGGTCGGCTCCCGGCCGGGGTGTGATGAGCATGGGTCGATCCTTCCAGCAGATGTACGGCCTTCCGTCCGTCGCGAGCTCCACCTGATGGAGAACTGGAGTAATCCTTCGGCTGAGCTTCGTCCGCTACGTCGTCCGGCAGGAAGCCGCCACCGAGGGCACACCCGCGCAAGGCCCGCTGTGCCAGAGTCGGAGGACGACGGCCAGGAGTTGGAGAAGTTACGCCGGAGCGTGTTCTTTTTGAGAGCTCAGCGCGCTTTGGCCCCGGCCACGCTTGCGGCGAGGATCTCCGATGCCGGGCAGCCCCAGGCCACCACCGAGTGGTCGACCTCGGTGATGTCGCGGATCAAGGGCACGGTCTGAGTATCGCAGGGCCGTCGGCGCGGAATATCGCTCGTGCTGACAGTCTTTGCCTCACCGAGCCGACAGGAAAGACTGGGCGGGGTGGGTGAAGTTTCCCCGTGATCTCGGACACTCGTTCGTTATGCCGCGAGGGTGTGTTGATGTCGCTGCCTGGTCTCGGCCGGGGTGAGGTAGCCGAAGG
>NZ_JBEXSI010000121.1:0-6993 GCF_040613515.1 Streptomyces sp. NPDC006261 | reverse complement strand
TTCGGCTACCTCACCCCGGCCGAGACCAGGCAGCGACATCAACACACCCTCGCGGCATAACGAACGAGTGTCCGAGATCACGGGGAAACTTCAGGCACCGGACCGTGCGATGGCCGCCAGGAGCACCTGCTCCCGCTGCTCGCGCCGTTACTACTACTGCCCCCCCTTCGCACCGTCGGCTCATGCGACCCCTGCGCCCAGGGATACGAGCCCACCCCCGGCACCTACGTCCTCACCACCACGTCGGTCACAGACCGGCTGGCCGCATAAGGGACTGAGGCTGAACCCACATCGCCATGACCGGCGCGCTCACCAGGACCGGCCGCACGTCACCACGAGCTGAGTCCAAGCCGTGACCGGCCCCCGCCCGCGGTGGTGAGCGAACCGGTGACCACCTGCCCGTTCAGTAAGCCAGACGCGGTGACCGCAGCGGGGCCGCCCGCGCGCCTGCCCGCATCCTTCCCCGCAAGGAGAGAACGCATAACCCTCTTCCGCTCGTACGGAGCGCTGTCCGCGAACGCGACGATCCCCGCCCCGGCACTGGTCTGCCTGATCGGCCCCGCAGGGTCCGGTAAGTCGACACTGGCCAGGAGGTGGTGGGCCGAGGTCCTGGAACTCGACCGGTTCCGGGCCATGGTCAGCGACGACTTCTCTGTCAAGTTGAGCGTGTTGAACTTCGGATACGCGCTACGGGTACAGCGGCCTGCTCCTGCGGCGGCCGTATTAGTCCTGCAGAGCTTGCAGGGTGGCGTGGAGGTCGGTGGTGCGGGGCTGGTTATGGGGGAGTTTGGCGAGGGCAGCGGCCATGCCGCAGGTGTTGGTGGCAGCGGAGAAGATCAGGCCGCCTCCGATGGCTGCGGACAGCCAGCGGGCGGGGCGCCAGCGGGTGCCGACGGCGAGGCCGAGGACGACGAGGGATCCGGCGGCAAGGCGGACCTGGCGTTCCATGGGCCAGACCGCTGTGGCGTTGTCGGGACGGTGGAGGGTGTGGCCTTCGCCGGCCCAGGCGGTGGTGCCACCGGTGAGGGTGGTGGCGGGGATGTCGGCTGCGGCAAGTTCGGTGCAGGCGGTGGTGGAGCGGTTGCCGGAGGCGCAGACCATGAGGAGGGTGCCGCGGGCTGCTGCTGCCTTGAGGGCGGGCAGTGCGGTGTGGAGGTGGTCGAGGGGGATGTTGTGGGCGCCGGGAAGGTGCCCGGAGGCGTATTCGCCGGGAGTGCGCACGTCGATGACCGTGTAGTCGGCGAGGCGGGCGGCGGCTTGGGCGGGGATGAGGGCGGTGGGGGTGGTCATGTGCGGGGTGGTCCTTCCGTGCTGTTCCGGGGGCGGGTTTCCGGACCCGGTATAATACCCCTAGGGGTATTAGATTTTGTGGAGGTAGACGATGGAGCTTGAGATGGCGGCCGACGAGCTGAAGTCGGTCCTCAACCGGCTGCGGCGGGCTCAGGGCCAGATCGCGGGGATCATCAAGATGATCGAGGAGGGCCGGGACTGCGAGGATGTGATCACGCAGCTCGCGGCGGTCTCCCGTGCGCTGGACCGGGCCGGGTTCGCGATCATCGCGACCGGATTGCAGCACTGCATGGCCGAGGGCGGTCAGGCGCCCGGTGACCGCGATGAGATGCGGGCGAGGCTGGAGAAGCTGTTCCTGTCCCTGGCCTGAGCCGGGCCGCGGTGGCTGGGCTGTTCATGCGATCACGTCGATGAGCATGAACGCGGCCACCGCCAGCAGCACCCCGGCGAAGACTCTTTGCAGGCTGTTGCCGGAGACCTTGCTGCTGAGGCGTTTGCCGTCCCAGGCGCCGAGGATCGCCGCTCCGGTGAACGGTCCGATCAGTGCCCAGTCGAGGCCGCCGCCGGTCCCGGTGCGGGCGACCAGGGCGGCGAGTGAGTTGACGGTGATGACGAGCAGGCTGGTGCCCACCGCCCTTCGCATGGTCAGGCCAAGGACGCTCACCAGGGCGGGGACGGCGAGGAAGCCGCCGCCGACGCCGAGGAAGCCGGTCACCGCACCGAGTCCGGCGCCTGCCCCGGCTGCCTTGCCGGGCCGTATCCGCTCCGGCGGGCGGGAGGCGGACGGGCGGAACATCCGTACCGCTGCCAGGGCCGCGATCACCGCGAACGCGACGGTCAGCACCGTTTCCGGAACGCGTCCGGCGGCGGCTCCGGCGAGGTAGGCGGGGATGATGCCGGCGGCGGCGAACAGCGATCCGGCTTTCCAGGCGACGTGGCCGTCGCGGGCGTGGGCATACAGGGCGGTGGCGGAGGTGGCGGCCACGATGATCAGGCTGGCCGTGGTGGCCGCGGACGGGCTGAAACCGAGCAGGTAGATCAGGGCGGGTACGGCCAGGACGCTGCCGCCGCCGCCCAGGGCTCCGAGGGCGAGGCCGACGACGGCTCCGGCGATGAGGGCGAGAACGAAGGCGGTCACGCTACTTGGCCGTGGTTCCCGCGTTCGTCGAGGACGGGGTGTCCGGCGGCGGCCCACGCGTTCATGCCGCCCTTGACGTCGACCGCCTTCTGGCCGCGCTGGTTGAGGAGTTTCGCGGCTTGCTGTGAGCGGTGTCCGCTGCGGCAGATCACCACCAGCGGCCGGTCGGAGGCTTCGGCCGGCGGGCCGGCTCCGGCGACGAGTTTCGACAGGGGTACGTGGATCGCGCCGGGGGCGTGGCCCGCGTTCCACTCGGGGTTCTCGCGGACGTCGAGCAGGACGGCGTCCGGCCTGTCGCCGCTGGTGCGGCTGCGGGCCTGGTCCACGCTGACGTGGGGCTGGCTGCGGCGGAAGAGGAACATCAGGGTTCTCCCCTCTCCTTCTCGTGCTGAGCTGGGTGTCAGCCGGTGGTCAGGGGCAGGCCGGCGTCGGTGGCGGCGTCGAAGCCGTCGTCGACGGCGACGACGTCGCGGCCGGCGGCGTCCAGCAGGGACGCTGCGATCGCAGCGCGCATGCCTCCGGCACAGTGCACCCACACCGTGCCCGGCGGAACTTCCGCGATACGGCCGTGGAGCTCGTGGATGGGGATGTGTACCGACCCGTCGATCCAGCCGTTCGCCCGCTCGGAGTCACGGCGCACGTCCAGGACCACCACCTCACCCCTGCCGTGTGCGGCGAGTCCGGCGAAGGTGGAGCGCGGGAAGGACGCCGGGGTCTGTCCGGCGGGCAGCCAGTCGGCGGGGGTGCCGGTGGCGGCGGCGGCCGGGCGGTCGATGCCCACCCGCGCCAGTTCGCGCTGGGCGTCGGCGAGCTGTTCGGCGGATTCGGCGAGCAGGGTGACCGGCTTGCCCCACGGGATCATCCAGGCGAGGTAGGTGGCGAGCTTGCCGTCGGCCTCGAAGTTGAACGACCCGGCCACGTGTCCCTCGGCGAACGCGACACGGTTGCGCAGGTCGACCACCCATTCGCCGGCCGCGAGGCGGGCGGCGATCTCGTCGGCGTCCGCGAGAGCAGGCGGGGTCAGGTCGAGGAGGGCGGGGCCATCAGCGTTGGCCGGGCCCATGTGCGCGTAGTAGGCGGGCACGTCCTCCAGGCCGGCGAGCAGGTCCGCGACAAAGGTGTCCACGTCCACGGTGAGCGCGCTGTTCGCGCTCTTCTCCTTGCCGATGGTGGTCTCCCCCCCTCGGACTGGGCCGAGGAGCAGAAGCTGCCGAAGCCGTGGGTGGGCAGCACCGCCGTCTCGTCGGGCAGATCGGAGGCCAGCCGGTGGGCGGAGGCGTGCTGGGCACGGGCCAGCTGCTCGGTCAGCCGCGGCTCGACCAGGTCCGGGCGGCCCACGCTGCCAGTCAGCAGCGACCCGCCGGTGAAGACGACCACCGCACGCCCTGCCTCGCGCAGCGCGTAGGAGGTGTGGTGCGGGGTGTGGCCCGGCGTCGCGATCGCCTCCAGCGTCACCCCGCTGCCGGGGTCGATGTCCACACGGTCGCCGTCGGCGACTGGGACGCGGTCGAAGGTGACGTTCGCGCCGGCCGGCACGAGGTAGCGGGCTCCGGTGATCCGGGCGAGTTCGAGTCCGCCGGTGACGTAGTCGTTGTGGATGTGGGTCTCCACCACGTGGGAGATCCGCACCCCGCGCCGGGCGGCTGCCGCCAGGACCTGGTCGATGTCGCGCGGCGGGTCCACCGCCACTGCGGCGCTCTCACCGCCGGCCAGGTAGCTGCGGTTGCCGAGACCTTCCAGCTCGATGGTGCCAACGAAGAACACGCCGGTACTCCTAACGAATGAAAATTACCCCGGGGGGTATCTGTATCCACCGTAACACCAGTACCCCCCGGGGTATATTCCAAGTCGGGGGCCTCCCTGATCGAGTGCCCGCCAGGTACCGGATACATCAGCGCACCAGACGACAAAGAAAGAGAACGGCCATGACCTACAGCCGCACCGTGCACGTGGACGGCGACTTCGCACAGACCGTGACCGCCGTACGCGAAGCACTGGCCGAGCAGGGCTTCGGGATCCTCACCGAGATCGACGTGCGGGCCACATTGAAGGAGAAGCTGGGCCACGAGATGGAGGACTACCTGATCCTCGGCGCCTGCAACCCGCCCCTGGCCCACCGGGCGATCGAGGCGGACCGCTCCATCGGCCTGCTGCTGCCCTGCAACGTCGTCGTCCGCACCGACGGCGACCGCATCGCTGTCCAGGCCCTCGACCCTGGCACCATGGTCACCCTGACCGGCCAGGACGCTCTCAAGCCCGTTGCGGAGGAAGCCACCCGACGCCTGGACGACGCCCTGTCCGCGCTCACCGGCGGCAAGGAACAGCGCAAGGCACATAAGGTCGCCGATCAGGAATGAGCGGCCTACGCCACCGCGGGGCGTGCCTCCGGTCGGCGATGGGGACGCGGGGCCCGGCGGAGCTGCTCACGGATCCCGACTGGCAGGTAGAGGAAGCCGCAGCGGCCAACCCGCCGCTACCGCTCGCCACGATGTCGGCTCTTGTGCACCATCTGCAATTGCTCCGCTCGCCAGGCTGACGATCACATCAGATCGGGCGCACCGGATGAGTGGTGTCGCCGTCTCTCCGCTGTGGCAGTACCCGGACCACGCCGGACCCCTCGGATAGCTTTTGTCGAAGCACCCGGTTCTCTGTTACCGACTGGTGCAGGGCGCCGACCAGTGCCTCGACATCGGCCTTAAGCCGGGCGATCCCTTCGGCGTCCGCAGCCCGAAGCTCCTTGAGCCGCCGGACCTGCTGGCGCAGCCGTCGTTCGCTGTCCGGCATCTGCCCGCGGGCACGGACCTGGTCGTAGAAGTCGTTCTTCAGGTCGGGGTGGCGCTGGGTGAGCGCGTTGCGGGGGACCTGAGCCTCGGCCGCGAGTGCGACGATCGTCAGCGCGCCGTTGGAGTGCTCAGGCTTACCACTCAGGATGCGGTTCATCGCGGCCCGGATCCGGTTGCGTTCATCGGGGGCGGGGCTCATACGGTCGGCTCCTGATGGTGGATGCGATCGTGCTCGTGGCGGCGGGCCAGCTCGCGCAACTGCCCGGCACGCCGAGCCAGCCGGTCGGCGAGCGGTCTCGGCAGTGCTTCGGAGGCGGACTGTTCCTCCAGGACCTTGGCGTGAGCGAGGAGCCCGGCTGCGTGGTGGTCGGTGCGCGCGATGTTCGCGCACGACGGCCGGCAGCGGTCCAGCCGTGGGGCATGGGTGGCGTCCTGCCGGTGGCAGAGTGCCCGATCCCGGTTGTAGACGCACATCAACAGGGAGCGGGGGTTGTCGTAGACGGTCAGGGAAGGGTTGCTCAGGATGTCGCGGGCTTGGCGCTGCGTGCGGATCGAACCGGAAAATGTGGGTGCATGCGCGGCCGCGTGGATTGCGCGTCGTGCGGCGGGTCCGGAGATGCCAGCCCCGTGGGCGAGGTCGTCGTGGAGGGTCGTGAGCGTGTCGGCGGTCGCCCGGGCGGTCTCCATGTCGAGCAGCTCGTGGATGCCGTCGCGGCCGCGGGCTACTGGTAAGCCGGGCTATCAGAAATTGCGGAATGGCCGACCACGCGATGCATCGTCACCGGTCCCGGTAGAGGTCCTCATCCGGCTCCCAGTTCGCGTAGAAGTCTTCAGGTGACTCATCCAGCTTGATCTCTTCGCCGAGTCCCTCCAGCTCTTCGAGCTCCTCGTGCTCGACGCGGAGATCACAAGCTGGGCAGGTGTAGACGAAGGGGGTGAAAAGGACTGCCCAAGCCTCTTCGTCCACGTGCGTGTCGCCACTGAGCCAGCCAGGAGAGTCGCACGCCGGGCAGGTGGCGGGCTCGTCGTGTTCGATGTAGCCGGGCGGGGAAACCCGCGCGATCGTGGCGAGTACCAGTTCGCGGTCCTTCTGCGGCAAATGGCCGTAGCGTTCCGTGAAGATGCCCTTGGCTCGGGCGAGCTTGCCCTCGAGCCGGACCCGGACGGCCACCACGCTCTCTTCAAGGAGCCTGTCGTGCAGGGATTGGTAGTCCCCCCAGTAGGAACGGCCGATTTCGAGTTCGGCAAGCAAGGGATCAATCAGCCGGAGGCATGTGGTGAAGACGGCTTCGACCTCTGACTTGTCGTATATGCCGCTGTGTGCCACGCCATTGCGGGCGTTGGCGAGCGGCCCCAATGCCCGCTGGTCGACGGGCATTCGCTTGCGCAAGACCTTCTGCACACGAAGGTGGGCTTCTGCCAAGCCAATGGTCTTGACCTGCTCGGCGGGAACGGAGGCATGTGCTCCATGCCCTGTTGCATGGAGCATGGAGTTGAAGTCCTTGCCTTCCACGATGAGCACCGGATGGAGGCTGGCCAAGTACGCCTTGAGGATGTGCTCGGCGGCGATCCCAGCGTGGTGCACTGCCAAATCGTGAGCCGGCGGGCCTTCGGCGAACGCAGTGAAGGCTGCGGTCATCCATTTGCGCGAGGAACGTGCGAGCTGTTCAGAGTCCATGGCCAGGACCCTAAGGGCTGTCCCGCAAATGATCTATGAGCCGCCCGGGCAGGGTCGGTTGCTGTGCGGTCGTTGGACTATCCGGCGAGGGTGAGGTTGTGCAG
>NZ_JBEXSI010000120.1:0-7623 GCF_040613515.1 Streptomyces sp. NPDC006261 | reverse complement strand
TGTTATTTTGTGTGCTGTTCAGATCTCGCGTCCGCGAACGCCTCGCCCCGCTTGGTGTAGTTGGTGAACATGTCCATCGAGGCGCAGGCCGGGGCCAGCAGTACCGTATCGCCCGGCCGCGCGAGCCGGGCGGCGTGCTCGACCGCCTCGGACATCGCCCCAGTGTCGGTCCGGTCGAGGTCGACCACCGGGACTTCGGGGGCGTGTCGCGTCAGGGCTTCGTGGATCAGCGCGCGGTCGGCGCCCATCAGCACGACCCCACGCAGCCGCTTCGCCGCGCCGGTGACCAGCTCGTCGAAGGTGGCGCCCTTGGCGAGGCCGCCGGCGATCCAGACGATGGAGTCGTAGGCGGCGAGGGAGGCCTCGGTGGCGTGGGTGTTGGTCGCCTTGGAGTCGTCGACGTAGGAGACTTCGCCGATGTCCGCGACGTGTTCGATGCGGTGGGCGTCGGGACGGAAGGCGCGCAGCCCGTCGCGGACGGCGGCCGGTTCCACGCCGAAGGCGCGGGCGAGGGCGGCGGCGGCCAGCGCGTTGGCGATGTTGTGCGGCGCCGGGGGGTTGACGTCGGAGACCTCGGCCAGCTCCTGGGCCTGCTTCTGGCGGTTCTTCACGAAGGCCCGGTCGACGAGGATGCCGTCGACCACGCCGAGCTGGGAGGGGCCGGGTGCTCCGAGGGTGAAGCCGATGGCGCGGCAGCCCTCCTCGACGTCGGCCTCGCGGACGAGGTCCTCGGTGGCTGGGTCGGCCGCGTTGTAGACGCAGGCGATCGTGTTGCCCTCGTAGACCCGGCCCTTGTCGGCGGCGTACGCCTCCATCGAGCCGTGCCAGTCGAGGTGGTCCGGAGCCAGGTTGAGGACGGCCGCGGAATGGGCGCGCAGGGAGGGCGCCCAGTGCAGCTGGTAGCTGGAGAGTTCGACGGCGAGGACGTCGTACTCCTCCTCGCCGAGCACCGCATCCAGCAGGGAGACGCCGATGTTGCCGACCGCCGCGGTGCGCAGCCCGGCGGCCTCCAGGATCGAGGCCAGCATCCGCACGGTGGTGGTCTTGCCGTTGGTGCCGGTGACCGCGAGCCAGGGGGCGGCCGTGCGGCCGTTGGTGCCACGCAGTCGCCAGGCGAGTTCGACGTCGCCCCAGATGTCGACGCCCGCCCCGGCGGCCGCCAGGAAGAGCGGCTTGTCCGGCTGCCAGCCGGGGGCCGTGACGACGAGTTCCGTGGACGGCGGCAGGGTGGCGCCGTCGCCGAGGCGCACGGTGATGCCGAGCGCCTCCAGTTCGGCCGCCTGCGCGCGGGCGCGCTCGTCGTCGCCGTCGTTGACGACGGTGACGAGCGCGCCGCGCTCGTGCAGGGCGCGGGCCGCGGGGATGCCGCTGACGCCGAGTCCGGCGACGGTGACGTGCTTGCCCTGCCAGTCCACGGTGCTCACTTCTTGGCTGCCCATCCCGCGTAGAAGAGGCCGAGGCCGACGATCACGCACATGCCCTGGATGATCCAGAAGCGGACCACGACAAGGACTTCGGACCACCCCTTGAGTTCGAAGTGGTGCTGGAGTGGCGCCATCCGGAAGACCCGCTTGCCGGTCATCTTGAACGAACCGACCTGGATGACCACGGACATGGTGATCATCACGAAGAGGCCGCCGAGGATGGCGAGCAGGAACTCGGTGCGGGACAGGATCGCGAGGCCCGCGAGGGCGCCGCCGAGGGCGAGCGAGCCGGTGTCGCCCATGAAGATCTTGGCGGGCGAGGTGTTCCACCACAGGAAGCCGAAACAGGCGCCCATCAGGGCCGAGGCGACGACGGCGAGGTCGAGCGGGTCGCGTACCTCGAAACAGGCGCTGGGGTTGGTCAGATTGGCCGCGTTGGCGCAGGACTCCTGGAACTGCCAGAGGCCGATGAAGGTGTAGGCGCCGAAGACCATCACCGAGGCGCCGGTGGCCAGGCCGTCCAGGCCGTCCGTGAGGTTCACGCCGTTGGACATGGCAAGGATCATGAACAGCGCCCAGACGCAGAACAGCACCGGACCGATCGACCAGCCGAAGTCCTCCACGAAGGAGAGCCGGGTGGAGGCGGGGGTGTTGCCCCGGGAGTCCGCGAACTGGAGCGAGAGCACCGCGAAGGCGATACCGACGATCAGCTGGCCGGCCATCTTCGCCTTGGCCCGCAGACCCAGCGAACGCTGCTTGACGATCTTGATGTAGTCGTCGAGGAAGCCGACGAGGCCCATCCCGGCCATCAGGAACAGCACGAGGACACCGGAGTACCGGATGTCCTCGCCGGTGATCACCTTCGCCAGGAGGTACGCGATGATCGTCGCCAGGATGAAGGCGATGCCGCCCATCGTGGGCGTGCCCTGCTTGCTGCCGTGCGTCCGCGGGCCGTCGTCCCGGATGAACTGCCCGTATCCCTTGCGGGCCAGCAGCTTGATCAGCAGCGGGGTCCCGACCAGGGTCAGGAAGAGCCCGATGGCCCCCGCGAAGAGGATCTGCCTCATCGGCCGGCGACCTCGCCCTCGGTCGAGTTCTCCAGCAGTGCCTGGGCGACCTTCTCCAGGCCGACCGACCGGGACGCCTTCACCAGCACGACGTCTCCCGGGCGCAGTTCACTGCGCAACAGGTCGACGGCCGCCTGTGCGTCGGACACGTGCACCGACTCCTCACCCCACGAACCCTCGTTATATGCGCCCAGTTGCAGCCAGGAGGCTTCTCTCCCCCCGACAGCGACGAGCTTGCTGACGTTGAGCCGGACGGCGAGCCGTCCGACCGCGTCGTGCTCGGCGAGCGACGCGTCACCGAGCTCGGCCATCTGACCGAGCACCGCCCAGGTGCGTCCCCCGTCGGCCGCTCGGGCCTGGCCCATGGCAGCCAGCGCACGCAGTGCGGCTCTCATGGATTCGGGGTTCGCGTTGTAGGCGTCATTGACGACCGTCACACCGTCCGGACGCTCGGTGACCTCCATGCGCCAGCGGGAGAGGGTGCCCGCCTCCGAGAGCGCCTCGGCGATCTCGGTCACGGACATGCCCAACTCATGGGCGACGGCGGCCGCGGCGAGCGCGTTCGACACGTGGTGCTCACCGTACAGGCGCATGGTCACGTCGCTGCACCCGGTGGGTGTGTGGAGCTCGAACGCGGGCCGCCCGTCGGGCGTCATCCGGACCTTCTCGCCCCGTACGTCCGCATCCGGGGCTTCTCCGAAGAGCAGAACCCGGGCCTTGGTGCGTGAGGCCATCGCGCGTACGAGGGGGTCGTCGGCGTTGAGCACCGCGCAGCCGTCCTCGGGAAGCACCTCGACCAGCTCGCCCTTGGCCTGGGCGATCGCCTCCCGGCTGCCGAACTCCCCGAGGTGGGCGGAGCCGACGTTGAGGACCAGGCCGACGCGGGGCGGGGTGAGGTCGGCGAGGTAGTGGATGTGTCCGATGCCGCGGGCGCCCATCTCCAGGACCAGGTGCTGGGTCTCGGAGGTGGCGCGCAGGGCGGTGAGCGGCAGGCCGATCTCGTTGTTGAGGGAGCCCGGCGTCCAGACCGTGGGGGCCTTGCGCTGCAGGAGCTGCGCGATCAGGTCCTTGGTGGACGTCTTGCCCGCGGAGCCGGTGAGCGCGACGACGGTGGTGCCGAGGCGTTCGACGACGGTACGGGCGAGCGCGCCGAGCGCGCCGACGACGTCGTCCACGACGATCGCCGCAACGCCGACGGGGCGGGCGGCCAGGACGGCTGCCGCGCCCGCCTCGGCGGCGCGCTGCGCGTAGTCGTGGCCGTCCACCCGCTCGCCGGCGAACGCGGCGAACAGGCTGCCGGGTCCGACCTCGCGGGAGTCGATGACGACGGGGCCGGTGACGGTGACTGCCGGGTCCGGTATGTCGTGCGGCTGCCCGCCGACGATTTCGGCGATCTCGGCGAGGGAAAGGGTGATCACTTGGTCATCCCTGACTGTTGTTCTCGTGGTGAGGGGCACGGTCGGCGGCGTCGGTGCGCCCCAGGGACCGCTCGATGGCGTCGTGCAGGACCTTGCGGTCGTCGAAGGGGCGTACGACCCCGTGGATGTCCTGGCCCTGCTCGTGGCCCTTGCCCGCGACGAGGACGGTGTCTCCCGGTTCGGCGCGCGCGACGGCGGCGGCGATGGCCGAGGCACGGTCGGCAACGACCAGGACGTCACCGCGTTCGTGGACGGGGACTTCGGCGGCGCCGGAGAGCATCGCGGCGAGGATCGCGAGGGGGTCCTCGGAGCGGGGGTTGTCGGAGGTCAGTACGGCGGTGTCGGAGAGGCGCGCCGCGGCGGCGCCCATCGGGCCGCGCTTGGTGGTGTCGCGGTCGCCGCCGCAGCCGAGGACGATGTGCACCCGGCCCTCGGTGACCTTCTGCAAGGAGCGCAGTACGGACTCGACGGCGTCGGTCTTGTGCGCGTAGTCGACGACGGCGAGGTAGGGCTGTCCGGCGTCCACCCGCTCCAGGCGGCCCGGGACCCCGGGGACGGCCGCGATGCCGTCGGCGGCGGTCTGCGGGTCGACTCCCGCGACGGCCAGGGTGACGACCGCGGCGAGGGTGTTGGCGACGTTGAACGGGCCGGGGAGCGGGGCGCGGGCGGCGATCCGCTCACCCTTCGGGCCGACGGCGGTGAAGGTGCTGTCCTGGGGGCCGACCTGGACGTCCTCGGCGTGCCAGTCGGCGTCCGGGTGGCCCTCGGCGGAGAAGGTGGTGACCGGGACCCCGGACTCGGTGATGAGCCTGCGGCCGTACTCGTCGTCGAAGTTCACGACGCCGCGGTGGCTGCGTTCGGGGGTGAAGAGCTGGGCCTTGGCCTGGAAGTAGTCCTCCATGCCGGAGTGGAACTCCATGTGCTCCGGGCTGAGGTTGTTGAAGACCGCGACGTCGAAGACGCAGCCGTCGACCCGGCCGAGCACGAGGGCGTGGCTGGAGACCTCCATGGCGACGGCCTCGACGCCGCGTTCGCGCATGACCGCGAACAGCGCCTGGAGGTCGGTGGCTTCGGGGGTGGTGCGCTCGGACTTGATGCGCTCGTCGCCGATGCGCATCTCGACGGTGCCGATGAGTCCGGTGGGGCGGCCCGCGGCGCGCAGTCCGCCCTCGACCAGGTACGCGGTGGTGGTCTTGCCGGAGGTTCCGGTGATGCCGATCTGGAGGAGGCCGATGCCGGGCCGCCCGTAGATGTCGGCGGCCAGCTCGCCCATGACGGCGCGCGGGTCCTCGGTGACCAGGACCGGCAGGCCGGTGGCGGCGGCGCGTTCGGCGCCGGCCGGGTCGGTGAGGACGGCGGCCGCGCCGAGGCCCGCGGCCTGGGCCGCGAAGTCGGCGCCGTGGAAACGGGCGCCGGGCAGGGCCGCGTACACGTCTCCGGGGCGCACGGCCCGCGAGTCGTGGGTGATGCCGGTGACGTCACCGGATCCGGCCGCCTCGACGCCGAGCCGGCCGGCCAGCTCGCCGAGGGAGGTGGGCCGGAGCCGGTCCGGTCGGGGCGCTCCCGGGTAGGTCACAGGCGCGTCCTTCTGAGGGGTTTGGGACTGATCAGCGTGGGGCACGGCGGTGAGCGTACCGGGCCGGTGCGGGCTCTCGCCAAGCGAGGGACCGGGTCCCGGGAAGTTCTCGCTCCGGTTCCCGGGATCGGGGGTGATGGTTGTCACTGGGGTTCCCTTGGGGGGATGCTCGCGCACCCCCGTGTTCACTCGCCGGGTTTGAAGGACACCGGCAGCCGGGGCGGCTTGCTGCCGGACGGTGGGGTCTGGAGCGTCTTGAGCGCGAACTCCATGACGTGCTTGTAGATCGGGCCGCAGATCTGGCCGCCGAAGTAGCTTCCCTTGGTGGGGTTCTGGATCGCGCAGTAGACGGTGATCTGCGGATCGTCGGCCGGGGCGAAGCCGGCGAAGGAGGCGGTGTACCCCTTGTAGACGCCGCGGACCGGGTCGACCCGGTTGGCGGTGCCGGTCTTGCCCGCGACCCGGTAGCCGGGGATGGCGGCCTTGGTGCCGGTGCCCTCCTGGTCGTCGACGACGGATTCCAGCATGGTCGCCAGGGTCCTGGCGGTCTTCTCGCTGACCACCCGGTTCTCCTCGGGTGCCTCCGCTGCGGTGAAGCGGCCGTCGGCGCCCTTGGTGCCGCGTACGAGGGTGGGCGCGATCCGGACCCCCCCGTTGGCGATGGTGGAGTAGACCGAGGCGGCCTGGACGGCGTTGAGCGAGAGGCCCTGGCCGAAGGGGATCGTGTACTGCTGCGAGGTCGACCAGTCCTTGGGGTGGGCGAGGAGGCCGGGTGACTCGCCGGGGTAGCCGAGGCCGGTCTTGGCGCCGAGGCCGAACTTGCGCAGGTAGGAGTAAAGGACCTGGTTGGACTCGGCCTGGGTCCTGCCGAGCTGACCGGTCGCCAGGATGGTGCCGATGTTGCTGGACTTGGCGAGGACCCCGTTGAGCGTGAGGTACCAGGTGGGGTGGTCGACGTCGTCCTTGAAGAGCCGGTCGCCGCGGTGCAGCCGGTTGGGGACGGTGACGTGGGTGCCGGGCGTGGCGGCCTTCTCCTCCAACACGGCGGCCATGGACATGACCTTGCTGGTGGAGCCCGGCTCGTACACGTCCTGGAGGGCCGCGTTGCCGAGCGACGCGGAGGTGGCCTGGGAGAGGTCGTTGGGGTCGTAGCCGGGCGCGTTGGCCATGGCCAGCAGTTCGCCGGTCCGGGTGTTCTGCACGATGACGTAGCCGCGGTCGGCCTTGGACTTCTCGACCTGGTCGCTGATGGCCTTCTGGGCGGCCCACTGGATGTCGCGGTCGATGGTCAGCTCGATGTCGGAGCCGGGCACGGCCGGGACCTCGCTGCCGCCGGCGGTGGGGACGCGGCGGCCGCCGGACTGGGCATAGCGGATCTTCCCGTCCTCGCCCGCGAGTTCCTTGTCCAGCTGGAGTTCGATGCCGCCGCCGCCCTTGCCGTCGGCGCTGACGAATCCCAGTATCCCGGCGGCGAGGTCCCCGTTGGGGTAGACCCGCTTGGTGGTGGGCTCCTGGAGGACACCAGCCAGGACATTGGCGCCCTTGCCGCCGCTCAGCTTGTCCTCGGCGGCCTTCTCGGCGAAGACGGCCTTGAGGTCCTTGATCTGCTTCCAGACCTGGGGGGTCTGCCGGTGGGCGAGGACGGTGTAGCGGCTGTTGGCCGAGAGCTGCTTGACGAGCTTGTCGACGTCCTTGCCGAGGATGGGGGCGAGCAGGACTGCGGCCTGTTGCGGGGCGTCGGGCGCGTTGCTCTCCTCGGGCGTGAACAGCTTGGGGTCGGCCGTGATGTTGTGTGCGTCCACGCTGGTGGCGAGCGCGACCCCCCTGCGATCGGTGATCTCCCCGCGCTCGGCCGCGACCGTGTACTCCAGGTAGCGGTTCTTCTCGGCCTTGGCCGCGTAGGCGGTGCCGTCGACGGCCTGGACCTGGAGCAGCCGGGCCACGAAGAGCAGCATGATCAGCGTCAGCCCGAGGCTGACCAGCCGGAGCCGGGGGCGCGGGCTGCCCAGGCGCAGCGTGCGGGGCGCGCGTCCGCGTGCGGTGGTGCGTGAAGTACGTGTCGTACGCGACGTAGACGACCAGGCCGATGAACGACCACAGGAACTGGTGGCCGCTGTAGGCGCCGTCGAACCCGTCGC